>JAFCFP010000022.1 GCA_017608575.1 Candidatus Iainarchaeum sp.
TGTTAAACGAACTTTTTTCGTTTTAACCTATTGAATTATATTTGAACAAATTTTTCATTCAATTTTCTCTATTTTTATTCCTTTTCCCACTATTTCTTTAAATTTTTCTGGGTGTTCTGTATGAATTGGTGTTAGTTTTTTTGGTTTTATTGCGTTGATTATTTCTTTTAATTCTATTGCGTTTGCGTGCCCTGAGCAGTGAACATAGTTGTAGGGTAGCGAGAAGTGTTTTAGCCAGTTTTTGAGTCTTTCTTCTGATATTGCCATTTCTTCGTTGAATGGCTCGCACATTGAGTGAATGTATTGGCTGCCTTGGGCTGGTTTTATGTCTATTAATTCGTTTAAGTCCCAGAAACTGAGCCTGACGATTATTTCTTTTTGTCTTTTGGTTATTTCTTTGCCTGGAATAGTGTTGTCAAGCGAGTAGAGTTCTTTCATCCATTGCTTGTTGTAGTCTTTTTCGCAGTAAGTGCCCGAGCACCTCTTGTCCAAGTAAATCAATATGTTTTCGTCTGTAATGCTTGGCAATTCGATTAAGTGTTTGAGTTCTCTTATCAGGTAAGCGTCTTTTAACTGGATTGCGAGCTTTCTATTGTTTTCTTTTGCTATCTCATAAAAAGTGTTGAATCTCGTCAGGTCCTTGAATGCGTAGTCAGCTATGACGAGCTGGTTACATTTTGAGATTATTTCGTGCGAGTGGCTTTTCACTAGCTCTTCTGACTGGTTTTCGACCTCGCCTATTCTCGTGCCCTCGCATAACATCAAGTCAACTTCTTCTTTTTCGAGTTCTTTTAACATTTCCTTGGTTAGATAGCCATAAGTGCCATGCATTCTGAGATCCCCTGAATAGAAAACAGTGCCTTCCGAGGTGTAAATTAGGAAGCTCATTGCTCCTGGCACTGAATGGTCTACAGCGAAAGGCTTTACTTCTAGCTCGCCGACCTTGAATTTTTTTCCAGGTTTCGCTTTTTGCCAGTTTCTTTCAATCCTTGGCTCGCCTCTCTTGGCTGGCCTGCGCTTGAAAGCATACACTTCAGTGTCAAAGGATAGGTTTCCGCATTCAAGCAATGCTTTCAGCATTGCAATAGTGATTTCGCTGGAGTAAACGGGTATTCGCTCGTCTGCAAAAGATATGTGCGCTGAATGGTCAAAGTGCGCGTGTGATAACAGGATTCCGTCAAAGGCTGGCTTGTCATGGATTGGGTAATTGCCGATTTCAAGCATGTCAGTCCTATAAAACCCGGGCAATTCTTTTGGGTGTGGCAGCAAACCCATTTCCACTAAGTCAGTTATGCCGTTGCCAACCCTGGGCTTCATGTACTCCTCGAAGTATTTTCCGTATTCCGAGTAATTCATTCCAAAGTCAAGGAACAGCCTTGTGTCAGAGTCTTCTAGCAGAATCTTATTGCCGCCGATTGTGTTAACGCCGCCGTAAAAGGTTAGGTTCATTTTTGAACGCCTTGCTTTTTTTGGTAGAGTTTGCAAATTTTTTTGAATGGACATTCTTTTGGGAGCTTATGGGGATTCATTTCCCAAAAGAAGTCTATTTCAAGCATTGACTTGTTTAATTTGCAGGCTTCTATTTTTTTCCCTTTTCGTGTCTCAATTTCTTTGCATGGGTAAAAGTGTCCCCAAAACCATAAATCATCAAAAGCAAAAAAACGGTGAAAACCAAAACTGGTTGAATAATAATTATTGATTAGTTTTTTTGCAAGTTCTTTTAATTTTCCCTCCCCATAATATTCTTTTCCATTGCTGTCTTTAGGGTCAGTATTACCAGTAAATATTGCATTTGCCATTGTTTTTATTCGAATGTCAATTGGCGCAGGTACTTCTTTTAAGTCACTCCATTCGTTTGCTCTAACTAAGCCCAAATTATACGTTAACTCGTGAATAAACAGGCCTGCTTTTTTTTGCCCAACCCCAGGGAATGACTTTAGCATTTTGTGAATTGCTTTTGCATCGCTCTCTTCTACTTGTTTTTCCGTGACTTCTTCTTCAAGTGCTTTTCTGAATTCATGAATGGTAACAGGAAATTGTTTGCTTTCTTGTTGTAATGCGTCAAGGACTTTTTTGAAACGAGAGAGGCTTGCCACTTTGTATTCAAAAGGACCTTTCCTCCCTTCGGCATTCAAAATTCCCAAAAACTTGTCCAACACCCTTAGCTTTGTGGTCTCTGAAATTTGCAAGCGAGTGTTTTTATTGCAAATGATATCTTTGTAGTAGAATTCAAAAAAGGCCTCTTTGTAATTGCCATGAAACTTGTGGTATTTTTCAATAATTTTAGCAAGTTGTTTGCATTTTTCTTCATTGAAATGTTGGGAAATCATTTTATCTACTCTTTTAATTGCCTTTCAACTGGGCCGAATTTGTAGAGGCTTTCGAGTGTTTTGAATGCTGATTTGACTGATTTTTTGTAGTTTTGCTTGTATTTCCAGCCGTGTTTTTTTGCAATGCTCCAAGCCCGAATGTCTCCTATAGCATGACCTAGCCGGGCTTTTTCTTCGAAATCCGAGAATTTTATTCCGAACGATTTTATTTCTGCCAAAGCCAGTCCTAAAAGAATGAGTTCCCTGGCTTTTTCCTTGTTTGATAGCAGGCTTGGGTGAATGTTGATTGCAAACTTTTTTTTGCCTGATATCCCCATTCCTTTTACTGTTTCTTTGTCTGCGAGCACTAATTTGACTTTTCCTTTGAGTGAGGGGAATTCTGTTGAAACGAGTTCTTTCATGAGCTTGTTTGCAGAGTCAAAATCCATTTAGGCACCCTCCCGTTTCTCTTGTATAATGTATTTGCCAACCTGCTTTAATCCCTTTGCCTCAGACATTAAATTGAGCAATTAAACAATTAAAATTGTTGGCAATCTAATTTCTCCAATTTTAGCTCAAAAATTACTTGCCCTAAATGCGATTTAAAGCCCAATTCATGCTTCTTTCAGGGATTGGAAGGCTGGGAAATTAGATTTTTAATTTCCAGGGTGGCTGGCGATGTAAACAGCCCAAATGGAAGCTTTTTCTGGGAGTGGAAAGCTCACAAATAGTAACTATCCCTTTTTCTTGGTTTGACTGGTTTAATTTATCTAGTCTGAGTAATCTTCGATATTTTTTATTGAGTTCAGTATATTCTCTTCTAATAATTTTGAAATTATGTTTTTGCAAAAATCTACATACAATGAATAATAATGCTCCGTTTGTTTTGGAAGTGCATCTATGCGTTTTTGAAATTCTTTTATTAACGCTTCTAGTTCGTCTTTTTTGCCTGTGCCCTTTTCAATTTCTTCTTTCATGAAATCAATTACATTCTGATTTCTTTGTATTGTTTCATGTAGTGCTGTTTTATTGCCATAATGAAAAGACCATTCTAGCACCATATTTATAAACAACTTGACAATAACTGGCTCGGCAATGGTTTGTTTTAGTTGGTAGCATTTTTCTTTAATTGTTTCGTAAGTCACTTTATCCACTTGTAGTTCCCTCAAGCTTTCCTTTCCGGTAACGGATTTCTTATAGCGGGGTGCAATAAAAAAGTAGCCTGCGGTCAAGAGCAATTCATCTCTTTTTTTTGGGTCGTAGTTGTCCAGCAGTTGAAATAAAAAGTTCAATGTGTTTGCGTTTGGCTTACTAGAATACCTCAAGTGGAGGGGATGCATAACCTCTACAAAATCTAACCCCTGTGAGAGTTTGTATTTTTTTAATAACTTAATCTTGTCAAAACTCAAACCCTCCAGATCTGGCCGTTCCCAAATTTTTATTTTATATTTTGGCTTATTGCTTTCAGTGTATTTTTTTAAGTATCCTTTACAGGGGTTTGATAAAAAATTTGAAGCAATAATAACGAGTTTGTCCGGGTTCTCCGCATTTGCCCAGCTTAAAGCATTCTGCAATTCCTTAGGAGGGATGCCTTTCTGGAAATGTTTACATTCAAAAAACCAAGTTTCAAGACTTGTTTCACCATCTGTTTCATCTATTTGTATTTTTTTTGCTTCTATGTCACGTCCGCTATCTGCTGGACTTGCTGATTTGCCCGTCCCTTTTCTCCACTTGACATCAGTAAAACGAAGCTCGACTAATAAGTCATGACAAAAGTCTTCAAATTGTGTGCTGGATAAGTGATTGAATGAAAAATCCTTTGACATATACCAATTGTAACAATCTATGTTTGTTTAAATAGTTTGTTGGTCATTTCTGTCTTTTTTTTGGGCTCGCCACCTCCCCGTTTTTTTTCTATTCGGGCTTAATTTTCATGGTTTTTGAGGGTATCAAAAGGTTGTCTGAGGGATGTGTAGAGACTAAAGAAGTAAAGGATTTTTATAATTTGTTTACTATTATATTAAATATCCGCACAAATGCAACTTAGATTTTAAGCTCACCATGAAAGAAACTGAGAGAGCAACAATTGAAGAATTCAAGCGGATTAATGCATAGGTGTTTAGCTTGTTTAGAGCCAGGAGAGTAAATAAAAGCAAAACTGGATATAGGGAGATAAATAATTTGCTAAAAATGGTTCCAGCACTTATAAAAGACAAGCCCGTTTTTGATGGGGTTTTCATGTATAACGGCGAATACTTTTCCAGGGAGTTCTTTGAATACTGCAAAAGCAACAATGTAATCAAATTCAACGAAAACTACATCGAGAATGAGAAAAAAGCAATTGAACTCGAAAGCAAGGGAATTGATACCCTGCCATGGTACTATAAAAACTGTGGCAAGCTCTTTGAGGATGACTTTCTGAAAAATGAAAAAGGAATCTCAATAAAGAATGTAATGAAAAAAGCACCCAAGACCACAGAGCTTTTAATACCCCACAAAAACAAGGCAGCCCCCAACAAGCCAATATCTTTTGTTTTCGCAGACTGGTATGGGCCATATTTTCTTAGTTTAATGGCTCTCGCTGGAGATGAATATCACGAAGTCACACTTAAAACATCACAGTTAATAAATTTCGGCAAGCAATTGCAAGAATTAGAGCCAAAGGGCATGATTATATCGTTTGTAAACTGGGATTTCAATGAGATAAAGTATTCAAACATTGACCTTTTCTCGCTTCCCATATATTTGTGCCCCAGTAATATCCGCTACTTCAAATTCCTTCGGGCAATAAAAAGTTTTCCAAGCTCAACACCACAACAAAAAGCCGTTGAATTCGAAAAAAAGCTCGAACAATATGTTGAATGGGTGATAGCCTACTCACTGTGATGAAAATGAGAGAGCAATTATTCTCATTCAATGGAAGCAGAAACCAACTAAAGGCAATGATTAAACTATTGAAAGAATACAACCTAGAAGACAAAAAAATAATGGAATTCTCAGAACTCGACAAAATCGTATTCCAAAACATAAAAAAGGTTGCTAGAAGGATTTGAAAATAATCCTTTTTACGCTTTTTCTTGCCTGTTTTTTTATTGGTGTGGTGTTGTGGATTGCGAATTCTTCGGAATTCAACTAACTCTCTTAGCAGAAACACTAGTACCGCTTTTGCGATATAATTTTAATTTTTTTGCAGGCGGAAAAGCTTTAGGTGGGTAATATTTTTATGAAAAAGTAGAGGAATACTGGTAATTTGTTCTACGAATACTCAAGCCCGTTGCTAAATAAAAAGTCTAAGTATGTAAAGTACCCACTAGGTGGGTAAATCAATAAAATGCTGAAAGGTGTATCCATGTTCGATAAAAGTTTGATTGCTAATACTGTTGGAATAAAGGAAGAGAGCTTACTGTTTGCTTGTCCAGCTACTTATTTTGGTGGCATTTTGGATAAAGCTGTGAGTAAGCCAAAAGATGGCTCGATTGGAGTTACCAATGACTCAATTTTATTTGTTAGTACTGCCCTACGGAAAAAGAATAAGATCATCTTAAAAATTCCTATTAAAAGAATAATAAGCTCTGAGGTAAGCCAACTTGTGAAAGAGGATCTCAAAAATACCAATTTTTGGACTTCAATGTCTTACTTTGCAGGGTATGGGCCTATGGCAACCTATAAAAAAAATGTGCAATTGCTAAAAATACCCTTTGAGGACGAAAACGGCATAAAACAAAACCCACTTTTTTCAATCAAAAAAAACAATGAATTTTCAAAATTGTTGTACGAAAAAATGCCTAAAAAACTTGAAAAAGAACAGGAAACCAGTGGAGGAAGCTCCTTGAAAATTCTAAAAACGCGATTTGCAAAGGGTGAAATAACAAAAGAAGAATACTTGGAAATGAAAAAAGAACTTGAGAAATAAGTTTTAACATTCCATAATACAATTTGTTAATGTCTATCACGAAAAAACAAAAAAGATTGTTGAACAATGGAGAAGTTTGATTATTGGAAGTTAAAAGCATAGATTTATTTTTTTACAGGTTGGCAGTCGTACCACTTATTTCTCTTGCAATATCTCCCATTTACTTTATTTTTTGTTTTACTGCTTTTTGTTGGAGTTTACAGAAGAAACAAGCAGGTAAAAGAATTGAAAAAACAATATTCAAACTTGCAGAAAAAGTCTAAAAATAACCCTTTTAAAATCTTCCTAGAGGCAATTAAGATATGGGCAAAAAGTCCTTTTTTGTTGTCTTTTTTGGTTTGCTGGTCTTGTTGTTTATTTCTGGATGCAATAAAAGCCCGACAGGGAAAGTCGCTTTAACGCAGGAAACAGGTGAAAAAGCCCAGCAGATGGATGTCATTGTTTGCCCTGACGGTAGCAAAGTTGATTCTATTGGCAAATGTCTAAAGAAGTGCCCTTACGATTGTTGTGACAAACTAGAACATTACTATAATAAATTTTGCACGAATGGAAAAAAGTGCATAAATAACAAGTGCATTTCGGAATCAGCTCCCAAAAGCACTCCTCAATCAACTTCTCAAGAAACATTAGTATTGACTCCTACACCCACACCATCTCAAACTCCAGTTTCAACACCATATGTAACTCCCGTTCCAACAACCATACCCAACCCCAACTTGCAACTAACACCAACAGCTAACGAAACACCAGCCTCCTCGCATACTCCTACTCCTACACCTGTTAAAGAAACACAAAGAAGAAACTGCAGGGAATTGGGTGGTTATCTTTGTAATCCAAGCGATAAATGCGCTCTGGATTGGCTAGATTCCACAGAGTCTTATTGCTGTCCAATAGAATGTAACACTTGCGCTCCTGAAACACTAAACAGTTGTGTGTCATACGATAAGTGCAAGAAGGCAACTTGCGGACCAGATACAAATTTTCAATGCCAAATAGTTAATTTGATTCCGTGTCCGAATAATGGAGTGTGTGAAATTGGAGAATTCTATGGCACAATGTCTTTTTGCGACGGTTCGCGTTCTGGGTATGTTGGGAACCCCTCTGTTAGTTCTGACTGTCCAAGCACTTGCGATGATGGAATTTGGTATACAGCGGATTATTATGATTATAAGCTTCAGCGATGCGTGAATGAAGTTTGTGAAGAGCCCAAATGTCCAGCTTCATGTGATGATGGTGATAATTGTACTTTTGATTATTGTGATGAAACTACTCAATATCTCTGTGAACATGAACCAATCGATTATTATATGGGAACTCCTAAACGGGAAAAAATTGATTTTGATGATCTCCCATCAATGGATGCTATAGATGAAAGAATAACCCTTGATGGAAATTGGGTTCGAAGAGGATGCACCTCCAACCCTATTGGTCCAACTTGCTTAAGACCAATAACCAAAAATAGCTCTATTAGTATAAAGTTTAAAGGACATGAAGTATACGCGGAATATGTAAAACCACAGGTTGGGGATTTTGAAGCAAAAGCGTATCTAGATGGTAATTTTGTGGGAAATTTAAATAACGAATCAAAAGGATTTACCTTTTTCAGTAAAGGTCACAGTTTTAGATATGGTCCAACTATAGAAAGCGTAACAAAAGACGACCAGCAGCATACTGCAAAAATCATATTTATTTCTGGGGGATTACACATACATAGCTTCACGTATAGCTACATTGAGGCTTCAAACTTGTGTAATTAAACCTTAACCCGCAAACAAAAGGAGAATTTGAAAATATTAGCAATATTAAATGTCGAAAGTGGGCGCTCAATGATAGAACAGGACAGACTGGCTCACCATCAGCTAAAACATTTCCAAAGGCAATAATGCGCCAGCTGTGAAGTGAGCGATTTTTACAGACCAGCGACTTCTGGTTGGTTTGCTTCGCAGACCAACCAACTCTCTTAGCAGAAGTACCAGTACCGCTTTTGTGATATAATTTTAATTTTTTTGGGGGCGAGGAAGCTTTAAGGGGTAATACTTTTATGAAAAAAGACAGGTTTGGATTACTGATTGTTCTAATGTTTTTAGCATTAAGCATTTTCCTGCTTGGTTGCGCAAGCAAGTCTGGAACGGTTGAAAAAAAAGCACAAGAAAAAAATGAAAAATTGTTGGTAATAAACATAAATGAAAGCCCGGGTGCTTCTGATGCACCAAACCCATATTTGTTTGGGGATAAACTAGTTTTTGAAGAGGCACTTAATGAAGTTGGCAGTTTTGGAATTTACCTATTTGATATTTCTGATGAGAAACAAATAAATATTTTAAGTCGAAGATGGTTGCGTAAGCCAGAAATTTATGATAATTCAGTGTATTGGATTGAAAAGCGATTTAGTACCGCCGACATTTTTTCATATAACCTTGCTGAAAAAAATGAGAAAAGACTCATAAAAAATAAATCTCCTACGCTCTATTCTTATTATGTCTTGAAAGATTATATACTCTTTATTAATTTTAACACGCCTGTTTGGGGTAACAGGTATGAATGGTACAAATATGACAAAAAAACACAAGAAGTTGAACGACTTTTTAATATTGATGCAAACTTTGATTTAAATTACAATTTCTCCCCCTTCAATATGAAAACTTTTCCAGAGAAAAATGTTATCTATTGGTGGAAAATAAGAACTTGCCCTCCTGACTACAAGCTTCGCCTGAGCAGTGGCTCATACATTGTTACAGATGCTACTGCCTGCCGACAAATGCCAGATACAAATAAAGAATTAGAGGTGTTTTTCTATGACCTTGAAAAAAGGAGTTCTATAGTCAGGGTAATTGATATTTCTGATATAATCTACGAAGATTATAAAATAGCTGGTCTTTCAATTTTTAATGACCAAATGGTCCTCTCAGATAATAGAAATGGCAGCTCTGATTTTGACATATTTTTATATGATTTAAATACAGGCAAATTAGAAAACTTAACAAGCACACCAGATGCCGAAGAAAAAAGCCCTGTTATCTATGGTAATTTTATAGCATATACTCGAAGGATCTTTGATAATGTGAGAACAAAAGAAATAGTACTTTTTGACAATAAAACTAAAAAAGAAAAAATTATCTCAAAAGGGAACTGGAGTATTTTTGGCTATTCAGTATCCCCCTCTTTACAAATCTCAAGATATGCGATTGTTTGGGCAGACAATATATCAGTTGAAAGCCCAAAAAAACAGATTTATGTTTATAAATTCCAAGATTAATAGTTCATTAAATTGAAAAGAGCTCTGACACTTGGTTACTTTGCCAAAATAACCTTTTTACCAATTGCTTGGAATGCATAAAACAAGAGAGTTAAGCTGACACTTGGTTACTTTGCCAAAATAACCTTTTTACGCTTTTTCTTGCCTGTTTTTATTGGCGTTAGCATTCAGGCAAATCGGAGATTGGTCCGAAACTATCATAGGGTGATGGCGCTAATTTTTTGGGTAATTATATGGGCAAAAAATATAGTAAAGAACTAAGAGAAACAATTCACTTTAAGGATAACGGAACTGCAAGAATATTTTTGGCAAACCCAAAGGATTATTTTGAGTTTATTGACAGAATTTTTGGACCTTGGGGGAAAGAAGAATCTCTTGAGAACTACAAAATTGAAAAAGTTAGGCTAATTTATCTTATGGGTCTCCTTTGTCTTGAGAACAAAATGGATGATCTCCTAGTTGAATATTGTCTTAAAACTGGGAAAAAAGATAAGTTGAAGGAGGCTATCGCTGAAATGGCGTGTAATTCGAAAATTAAAATACTGAAGAAATGGGGTTTAATAGAAAACCATACAAAACAACTTTTATCTGATATTAATAAGGCAAGAAATAACGCTGCTCACAATATTGATTTTGTGGAAAAAAAATATTGCGGAAAAGGAATGTTAGAGCCTAAAACAGTTCAGAAATTCAGACACGATGTTACAAGGACTTTTGGAAAGCTGGAAGCATGGCAAGATAAAAAAAGTGTTTGAGTAAAGTGCTAATTTTGCAATAGTTTTTGTGAGTTTGCTGCCAATTGTGTTTATTCCACCATAGAATTTGAGATTCATTTTAGCAAACCACCTTTTTTCGTTTTAAAGATGTAATGACGCACTTTCATGAGGCCGGAAGACTACTAAAAAGGGCTTAAAGGCTTTTCTCCATTTTTTGTTAGTAGGTTAGATTATGGAACTCCAAATTGAATTAATGATTGTGCTTTTGGCACTGCAGTACATGATTTTATACTCAACCCATGAGGTTGCTCATTTGTTCACTTTTAAGTTTTTTGGAATTAGGGCAAAGATAGTGAATCCTAAGCATATAAATCTTGAAGTGGTTGCCGAGAATTATGAATATCCTATTTGGAAGCACCTCCTGGTTTTGCAGGCCGGCCTTTTAGTAAATCTAATAGTCGTTTTGTTTTTTTACTTAGTACTTAATTCAAATGTCAGTCTTAAAAGTTTCTTTTTAGTAGGTGGATTGCTTCTATCAATTCTTTTTTACCTTAAGGATTTTGTAAATACCCTAGAGACGTTAAGTTGTTTTTTTAAGGGAAAAACTCTCTTTGATGAAATAAAAAAAATAGTCGACAAGGAAGATTTAAACAGGAATAAAAAACTATTTTACAAGTGATCTTTTTCTATTTCGCTATTTTTCTCCACAATTCGAATAATAAAATAGATATTCTGTCTTCTGTAAAAGAACTTTTTTTGATGGTTTTGGAACCCAATAAACCCCCATTTCAACTTTGGCATTGGCCGTTTTATCTTCTAAGGCTTTTAAGGTAATCTCTCTGCTAGTACCCTCTAAAGGTGCAATTTTTCCCAAATCAAAAATCTTTTGTGTGTTGTGTTCTCCCTTTTTTTCTTCACCTTTTGGGTGGATTATTATAACATCATTCGTGCCTGTACTCACCTCTAATAGGACCTTTTCGTAGGAAAAATTTTTCTCAGGGTTGGATACATGAATTTGCAAATCTTTGGAACATGACGGAAAACATTGCGGGCATAAAGCTATAACAAATCCTTCAAGTGCAGATAGGCTGGGATCTTCAGACTTCAACCGTATGTTTGGTTTTACAACTTTAATTCTTTGTGGGATTTCTCGTATTTTTTCACCAGAATTTTTTGTTAGTATTAATGTGAAATCTAAAGTTTGGCTGTTAATATTGTCGGCTAAATGATAATCTAATGTAATGGACTTCTCCTCATTGGGCGCCAAATTGAATGTTTTGTTATCAAATTCTATGTGAGGATGTTCTTCAAGAAAACTAAGATTTTCCATTTTTTCGCTAGTTTCATTCTTTATCTCAAGCTGAAGGTAGCCATCGCTGGAGATAACACACCCATCTTCGTAAGGGATGAAACAATGATTTTTGCCAACTTTTATACTAACATATTGGGGGTTGAAAAAACTTAAGAAAATAGCTAGAAAGCCCGCAATAAAAACCATTGCCACCAAAAACAAAGAATTTTTCACTTTTCCACCGTCTAAATCAATAATCTACTGCACCAAAATCTTTAAATCTGATATTTAAGTCGCCTTTTTCCACTGACTCCCTTCACTCCCCCTTTTAATATTCTTTCGGTTGAACCAGCTCCTTCATTGATTGATTTGGAGGTGTTTTGGTTGAACTGGCTGCATTCAATTGTATTCCTTGTAACCTTTCTCTTGGTGGTGCCCACGTTTTTGCCATTGCTGGCTCTAATCCGCGAGTTTCTCTTATTCAATATTGAGCCCTTGCAGGTTGAAGGGCGCTATTGTGATTGTTGTGGCTGTCAATGCTTCCCTATTGCTGTACTCGCTGGCGTTGTCGCTTTCTTCTGCTATTGCTTCTTATTTGTGGTCTTCCGAACTTGACGCTTTGTTGGTTTAAACCTTTTGCTTTTTTTTCAAAAAAGCACGCTTCGCGCCCTGCGAGAAAAGCACATGCCCAGCACTCATAGCTTTAACTGCATTGAGTAGCTTTTATCCTTTCCAGCAACAAAAACAATAAAAAAAACTATGGTTTTATCTTAATTATTCCTGTTTAATTAAGTGGGTATTTTGAATGAATCCTGCTGGTTTAAAAAGGCTGTTCAACCCTGATTCCATTGCCGTGATTGGTGCAAGCAACACGCCGGGCAGCGTGGGGCTCTCACTGATGAAAAACCTTGTTGGCTCCGGCTACAACGGCACTATTTATCCCATAAACCCGAAGAGAAAAAACGTGATGGGAATCCATTGCTATAAGAACATAGGCGAGGTTCCTGAAAGAGTTGACCTTGCAATAATAGCAATTCCTGCAAGGGCCGTGCCAGGCGTTGTAAGAGACTGCATTGCCAAGGGCACGAAGTCGTTTGTTGTATTGAGTGCAGGGTTTGGTGAAATTGGCGAGGATGGCAAAAAAATTGAAAGAGAACTCAAGGGAGTAATTGACAAGAACAATGCAACCCTGCTTGGGCCAAACTGCCTTGGGTTTATCAGGCCAGATAACAAGCTCAACGCGAGTTTTGCAACAAGGAACGCGAAGCCTGGAAAAATTGCACTGGTTAGCCAGAGTGGCGCACTTTGCTCTGGCATCCTTGACTGGGCTCTCAAGTGGGATGTTGGCTTTAAGTATTTTGTATCAGTTGGTGCAATGATGGACATAAACTTTTCTGACCTAATTGACTTCTTTTCCTCTGACCCAGAAGTGCAATCAATAGTTATTTACATGGAGTCCATAAAGAACGCGAGAAAGTTCATGAGCGCAACAAGGGAATTCGCGAGAAACAGGCCAATTATAGTAGCAAAGTCCGGAAAGTACAGCGCGAGTGCCAAGGCCGCGATTTCTCACACTGGCTCAATGGCTGGAAACACAGAGGTCTTTGACGCGGCATTTGCCAGAAGCGGAATCATAAGAGTGGAGACAATCCAGGATATGTTTAATTGCAGCGAGGCAATTGCAAAACTGCCACTGCCAAGGGGAAAGCGGCTTGCAGTGCTGACAAACGCCGGCGGACCTGGAGTTATGGCAGCTGACGCGATAATAAAATACAAATGCGAACTCGCGGGGCTTTCCAAGAAAACAATGCGCGAGCTGGAGAAGGAAATGCCAATGCACTGGTCGAGAAACAACCCTGTTGACATTCTGGGTGACGCACTCGCTGACAGGTACAAAAAGGCATTGGAGATCGTTATAAAAGACAACAACATTGATGGCCTTATTGTGCTGTTTTCCCCACAGGCTGTTTCACAATCACTTGAAACCGCTAAAGCAGTTGTGGAGGCAGCGAGGAATTCCAGCAAACCAGTTTTGGTTTCCTGGATGGGGGAAAGCTTTGTTGAGCCAGCAAGGCAGTACTTTGCAAAAAACGGCATTCCAAGCTACAAGACTCCGGAGGAAGCGATAAGGGTTTTCCACTACCTTTACTCTTACTCTGAAAACCACTCTTTGCTCTACGAAACACCGAAAGAAATCCCCCTAAAAGTGAAAAAGGACAGCGCGCTCATAAAGAGGATTTTCGAATCATACAGGAAGAGCAAGAATGCAATTTTAAGCGAGAATGACTCAAAAAGGGTTCTGGCACAGTATGGCATTCCAGTTAACAGGACAGTGATTGCAAGAACAGAAAAAGAGGCAGTGGCAGGAGCTAAAAAAATTGGCTTTCCTGTTGCAATGAAGATTTCATCGAGAAAAATCACCCACAAGAGCGATGTGGGCGGCATAGAATTAAACCTTTTAACCGAGGGCGCGGTTAAAAAGGCATTCAAGAACTTGAAAAAGAGAGTCAGGGAAAAAACAGGGCAGCCAATAGAGGGCGTGAGCATTCAGAGCATGGTTAAAGCAAGCGGTCCTGAGCTGATTATTGGAGCAAGCCGCGACCCCATTTTTGGCTCAGTTATCCTGTTCGGCGCAGGCGGCATTACAGTCGAGCTCTACAGGGACAAAGCAATTGCTCTTCCACCCTTAAACCAGACGCTGGCAAAGCGCTTGATTGAAAACACGAAAGTCAGCAGGCTACTCAAGGGTTTCCGGGGCAAAAAAGCAAACATTGCAGAACTGGAAAGAATCCTGGTTCACTTTTCAAAGCTTCTTGTCGACTACCCCGAAATAAAGGAGGTTGACTTGAATCCAGTGATTCCCTCTGGTGAAGCATTTTTCGCTGTTGACGCCCGCATAATTCTTGACCTTGACTACAACAAGAAAAAGAGCAAAAAGTTTGCTCACTTAGCAATCAGGCCATACCCGGAAGAGCTCACAAGCAAAAAAGTGCTCTCAGATGGAACAAAAGTAAAGCTCAGGGTAATCATGCCCGAGGACGAGGCAAGAATGCTTGAGCTGTTCAAGAGCTTTTCCCAGCACACCATCAGGCAGAGGTTCTTTCACATGGTGAAAGAGATGAACCACGAAACGCTTGCAAGGTATTGCTTTAATGACTATGACCGCGAGATAGCGATAGTGGGAGAGCTTGGAAGAGGCAAGAAAAGGAAACTGATTGGGGTTGTCAGGCTAATGAAAGACTTTGCAAGCGAGTCAGCGGAGTTTGCTGTTGTTGTTACAGACGAATGGCAAAAAAAAGGGCTTGGCACTACAATGGTAAAATATATTCAGAAGATTGCAAGAGAACGCGGAATAAAAAAAATCTGGGGGCATGTCCTCGTTGACAACACCGAGATGGTGAGCATCCTAAAAAAGGAAAAATTCTCTTTCTCCAAGCAGCCAGGAACAGGCATTTTCCATGTTGAAAAAGAGCTCGCCTGACCAAAGCAGGAAAAAAGCCACTGAAAATGCCTTTAAAGCCAGGAAATTCACCCAATCTCTTCCCGCCATGCGTGAAAAAATACCTAAAAGTTCGCCCATTCAAAGGCAACAAAGAAAGCACTTTGTTTTTAGGCAACGGACAACACCAAAAACCTTGCTAATTCGCTTTATGCTAACATTTTGCAGATACAACTCTGCAACCTTGCTTTGCCTGGCCACAAATTCGACTTACCTGTGCAACAATTTGTGAAAAAAGGAGAAAAAGCTGGTGAAAAAACAGGAAAACTTCAAGGAAAACGTAAAAAAATTCTTGAAATTAGTGAAGATTTAGATAGAAACCTAGTCCTTAATTTTAACGGAAGACAGAACAATACCTTTATAATATTTTCCACTCTTTTAATTTTAGTTAAAACTGAAATTTGAGAAATTTGGAGGAATTGAAATGTTGGAATTGCTAACATCCCTTTGGAAAAAAATTAAGGCTTTTTTTAGCCCTCCCAAGGACCTTTGAATTCGGTTAAATATCAACAATTGGGAGTAATGACTATGACCGAAATGAAGAAGATTAGGCAGGATTTCATTAACCATGTTGCTTTGATTGGAAAGCGCTGGGGTTTAGGCGAGCCCGCTGGCAAGGTATGGGGCTTGCTGTTGTTTGAGGAAAGCCCTTTGCCCCAACGCGAAATAGCCGAAAAATGCAATTACAGTTTGAGCTTGGTCAGTCCCAGTTTGACTATTTTGCAGAAATTGGGCTTGATTGGCGTTGTTGAGAAAAGGGGCAGGGAAAAACTGTACAACGCCAAGACTTCTTTTTTGGAGGCTTTTGAAAAATTGTTCAAGAATTTTATGGAAATGGACATTGAGCCAATTATTGCAACACTTTCAAACGCTGAGGGTAAAGAAGGGAGGAAAAGAATTCAAACACTGATAAACGAATACAAAAAAATGCTATTGTTTTCACAGTTCTTTTCAGCCTTGATTAACGCAAAAAAAACACTGAGCCTTAAACAAGTGAAAAAACTTTTAAACAAAGGCGAAC
>JAFCFP010000002.1 GCA_017608575.1 Candidatus Iainarchaeum sp.
CTATTGTGCCAATTCACAGAAGCCAGGGCGTGTACCGCCTTGAATGGAATGGAAGAACACTTGCCATAACAGCTGAAGAACCCGAAACCCATAAGGATTTGATTAAAGCGATTCCAAAAAAAGTCATTGCGGGTTCGCAAGGAAACACAATAATGCTGAAAACAAACCGTTCACTAAACGGCCTTAAAAAAGCACTTGCAATGCTTATAGCCAACGGCAAGGCCATAAAAGCTGGAAGGTACATTGCTGAATTTGAAGTAAAACAACCGCTTTTAAACGGCCGCAGATGGATTCTGAGAACAGTGAATGCTCCCATTCAAGGAAAGAGAAAAACAATTGCCACTTTTACTTGGTGCACTGAACGCGGAAGAAAACTAACATATGAATCCCATTCTGAAACAATGGCAACTGAAGTGCTTTTAAGGAAGCTTTACAGGAATATTTATCCAAGAGCTCCACCAAGAAAAATTGAAAGATTAGTGGCTGAAACAAAAAGAGAATTTGAAGGACAGTCAAACTTGATTTCAAAAATAACAGACGCCCACCTGAAAGCTGATGGCCAAAAATATCTCCCGCACTTGCCAGAAAAACAACTCATAGCAAAACTGTTTTTTGTTGACTTTTCAGGCGAATTGAATCCAAAAACTGGCAGAATTGAACCAGTGCTAATTGAAGCGCACCCCCAGGCAAGCTATTATCGATTGAGAGAAATTGACAAAGAAGCATTTATTAAAGTTAAAATTGCTGAAGAAAATGCATTGCTCCAACATAGTGCACTCGAGGAATGGAGAAAAAAAGCCGGTTTATAGCCTTGAAAACGCTTTTTTCAACAGCAATGCATCGCTTTCAATGTTAGGGCTCTCGCTTATTATTATGCCAGAGCAATTGAATTCCTTAAAAGCACGGAGCAATTCTACATAATTAAAGTCTGATTCTTTGAGGTTGAGATGATTGCGTTCACCTTTTTCCGAATAAGCAATGCCTGAAACATGGCAGTGCATTTCGTTTAATGCCTTTTTGCCAAGCTTTTTTTCAATTAATTCAAGCACTGAACAGAATTCTTCAAATGAATTCATTTTTCCAATGGAACGCGCATGTAAATGCGAAAAATCAATGCAGGGCAGCACTTGTTCCAGTTCACTGCTTAATTCAACCAATTCCTCAAGTGAACCGAATTGTGATTTTTTTCCAGTTGTTTCAGGTCTGATCCAAATATTGTTTTTTTCAGAGCGAAGTATTGAAACAATTTCTTTGAGTGATTCTTTAACTGTTTCATAGACTTTTTTTTGCTCTATTTTTTGATAGAATGCTGCGTGAAAGCAAACAGAAAAAGCACCACACTGCCATGCCCTGCGAGCAGCTTCAAGGATGCGTTCTTTGCTGGCTTTGCGTTTTTTTTCTTCAAGTGAATTAAGGTTAATAAAATAAGAGGCATGGCTTGTTAAGACAACATTGTTTTTTGCAGCAGCCTCTCTTACTTTTGGAGCAAGTTCTCTGCTTACATTTACATTCCTAACAAACTCGAGCTCCATTGCATCCAAGCCCAATTCCCTTACTTTACTTATACCATTAAGTGTGTTGCTTGGTTGAGTGGACAAAGGGATTCCTGCAGTTCCAAACCTCAAATTATTGAATTTCATTTTCAACCAGCTATGAAATGTATTCTTTTCATTGGAATCTTCATTCTTTTGGTGCTAAAAATCAAGTAATTTGTTTTTCTGTTCTCTTTTATGCGTTTAACACTCAACACTTTGCATTTAAACTGCTTCAATTTAACGCCCCTTACTGTTTTAAAAAATATTAAAAGACAAACTCCTGGAATGTTTTTATTTTGCCTTTGGCTTCTTTATCAAGCGGTATCTTACACTTTTTCCAACCCTGACAACTTTGTAGCATTTTCCGCCGACTTCAAATCTTTCCCCAACCCTCAACGTGTTGAGAAAAGCTCTTGCCTTTGGTGTTAGCCCTGAAAGCGGTAGATATTTGATTGCACTTTTGGGTTTTTTATGCAGCGAGGTTTTTGACGTAATTCTTTCGCCCTTGTGCCTTTTCTTTCTATGACGGCAAATAGCGCTTCTTTTATGAAGACCCATTTAAATCATTAAAAATAACACAACATTCTTTTTAATTATTTTGATTTTAAATAATGCGGCTTGGTTTAAATGCGGGGGGGTTTAATTGGTTGATAGTTTTGTTTTAGCTGCAGTAATGTTTTCACTCTTTATTCCAATAATAATTATTTTGTTTTTTCTTTTCTTGGCTTCAATAAGAATTTTGAAGGAGTGGGAACGCGGGGTTGTTCTAACGCTTGGAAAGTTTTCAGGAGTGAGAAACCCCGGATTGAATTTTATTATTCCAATAATCCAAAAAATGATTCATGTTGACATGCGAATTTTAACAGCAGACATTCCAAGGCAAGAAGTAATAACAAAGGACAACATTCCTGTTCTTGTGAACACTGTTGTTTACTTCAAAGTAATGGATGCAGCAAAAGCCGTAATAAAAATAAAAGATTACGCTTATGCAGTAAAACAATACACTCAGGGCGCTTTAAGGGATGTTATTGGAAACCACGAACTTGACTTTGTTTTGCAGGAAAGGGAAAAAATAAGCAACAACATTAAAAACATTGTAGACGCAGAAACAGATGAATGGGGAATTGACATAACCTCAATTAAAATACAGGAAATAGAGCTGCCAGCGGAAATGAAACGCGCAATGGCAAAACAAGCAGAGTCAGAGCGTGAAAGGCGTGGAAGAATAATTGTTTCAAAAGGTGAACTCGCAGCATCAGAAAACCTCAGAAAGGCAGCTGAAAACCTTTCAAAATCAAAAGGCGCTTTGCACCTGCGAACCCTACAAACAATCAGGGAAATAGCCGCAGATCCATCGGAGAAAATAATAATTTTGATTCCCGGTGAAATAGAAAACATTGCAAAAAAAATCATTCCAAAAAAATAAGGGGACAGTTAATGGAGGAAATAGAAAAACAATTGCTTAAAGACCTCGAAGCGTACAGTAGACAGATTGATGCAGAATTGCAACAGTTTTCCCCACCAAACACCCAAAAAGGAAAATTTAATGCAGCAAATGCCCCTAAAAGAAAAATGGATAGGAGACTCAAACACGGAAGCCTTTATTTGCAAATAGCGTTCAATTATGACCTTAACATGGTTAACAGAATTCTTCCACGGATTCCAAAAAACGAAAGAATTCTTATTGAAGCAGGCACACCGTTCATTAAACGTTATGGCGCGAATGGCATTAAAAGGATTGCTGCTCTGTGGCCAGGAAAAATTGTTGCAGACATTAAAACAGTTGATGGTGCAGTCGCAGAAGTGGACGAATGCTTTCATGCTGGGGCAACAGCTGCAACAGTTATAGGGAATGCTTCCACTGAAACAATTGACTTGTTCATTGAAAAATGCAATGAACTCGGCATGGATTCAATGATTGACATGCTTAATGTTGAAAGACCGCTTCGCGTATTGCTTCCACTGAAAAGAAAGCCTGATGTAGTGGTAATTCACAAGGGGCGCGATGAAGAAACAACAGCCGGCAAGGTTATTAAGTACAAGCACATTAATAAAATTCGCAGCAAGTACGATGTGTTCATTTCAGTTGCAGGGGGTGTTGACTTAAAAGAGGCACGCAGTGCAATATTTAACGGCGCGGAAATCGTGGTGGCAAACATTGTAAGGCCAAGCGATCCCTGGACTGGAATTAGCAGTGAAGAAAAAGTTGAAGAAATGGCAATGAAATTTTTGGCAACAATTGGGTGAAAAAATGGAAAAAGCCAAGAAAAAAAGGATTAGCTGGGTTTTTTGGAGCATTTTTTTAGTTGTGGGCGTACTCTTGTTTTTGTTTTACTTAAAACCATTGGAAATAATAATTCCGTGGGGAAAACTAGGCATTGTTTTTTGGGCTCTGGCGGTTATTTTTGGAGCAATGATTGTTTCAAAAATTTTTTCCGTGCTTTTAATGAGCCGACTTAAAGAATTAGCAAAATCAAGCCACATAAAACTTGACATTACTCGTTTCAGAATATTTGAACACTTGGTAAGCCTGGCAATTTATTCACTTGCATTCATTTACATTGTTTATTCAGTGCCAGAATTAAGAGCTCTGAGCATTTCAATTTTGGCAGGAGTTGGTTTTGCAGCAATCATTGTTGGATTTGCAGCAAAAGAAGTTCTTTCAAATCTTTTAAGTGGAATATTCATTGCAGTGTTCCAGCCCTTGCGCGTTGGAGACAGGATTCGATTCGAGGGAGAATACGGCACGGTTGAAGACATTACCCTAAGGCACACCGTCATAAAAACTTGGAAAAACATAAGGCTCGTAGTGCCAAATTCGGTAATAAACAAGGCAACAATTACCAATTATTCCATTGTGGATGAAAAATGCCTTGAAACAATTGATATGCCAATAAGCTATGATTCCAGCATAGACAAGGCAAAAAAAATAATGATTGAAGAAGCAAAAAAACACAAGGATTTTTTCAACCCGCATTCAAAAGGAGAACTTGTATCAAAAAAAGAACCAATCAAAGTGCGTGTTACAGGGCTTGGGGATTACTTTGTCAATTTAAGGCTTTATTTTTGGGCAAAAAACAAGCCCACTGCTTTTCGCATGAGCTGTGATTTAAGGGAAAGCATTAAAAAGCGCTTTGACAGGGAAGGAATTGAAATTCCATTCCCTTACAGAACAATTGTTTATAAAAGAGAACTGAAAAAGAAAAAAAATTAAGCGTTTTCATTTGTGCACGATTGAGGCAGGCTAATGAATATTTCTCCAAAAAATGATTCCTGCCATAGCGAAATGCGTCCTTTTTTTCCAAGGAAAAGCAATGGCACAAAAGTGTCGACTATGCCAAGCGGCGAATGGTCTATTATGAGAGCAGAGAAAAGCACCAAACCCTGTGAATCCGCGAGTTCAAGAATGCGTGAGTAAACCTCTTCTATTTTTTCACTAATGTCTTTTTCACTAAACACTGGAATGCGAAAAACCGGTTTTTCATTGGCTTTAAGGCGCTGGCCTGCTGGTTTTTGTTTTGTTTTTTCAATCACTGCCTCAATTGCTGTCAATAATTCATTCAATGTAACAGTGGATTCGCGCATTTTTGTCAATGGCGTTAGCTCTGGCAGCATTTCGTTCATTTTCTTTATTTCTTCCTCTGAAAGCTCTTGTTCTTTTTTTTCAAGGAAAGGAAAACGAATCGTTTTTGATTTCATTTTTAAAAGAATAGCGCATGCAAGTATTGCGTTTGCCGGAATCCGCAGGCTTAATTCCTGCATTTGCTGGATTTTTTTAAGATATTCTTGTGAAAGCTTCACCAAATCAATTGCCCATAAATCCATTTTTTCTTTTTTAACCAATTCAAGCAAAATAACCTTCCATTCAGGTTGTTCAATCAAGTCAACGAGGTCCAGCTCGTTGCATTTTTGTTGCAATTGATTGCTTGGCTTTAAAGCAGTTTGTTGCGGTTTTGCTTCTACTTTCAAAGAAGGCATGGAAAAACACCTAAATTTAAAAACTGTTTTATATTAATACTACTGTTCTTAAATAGGGCTCAGCCACTATTTAAGGCTTTTTATTGAATTTTAATGGAAAAAATTAATAAGGGAATAAGTCAAATAATATAGGTGATTACATGGAAAGGGTTAAAACCGGGATTGAAGGACTGGATGAATTGATTGAAGGGGGAATTCCACAGGGTTCCTCAGTACTCATTTCAGGAGGAAGCGGTACTGGAAAAACAATTCTTGCAACGCAGTATATTTATAACGGCGGCAAAATGTATGAAGAGCCAGGAATCTATGTAAGCCTTGAAACCAATCTTAAAAACATTATCTGGAACATGCAGAACTTCAATTGGGATATAAGAGAATTGCAGGAAAAAAACTTAATGAAAACATACAGGTTGAACTTAGGGCACATCACAAGCGATGAAAACGTTGCAGAAAAAGTGGACGAAGAATTAAATGTAATATCTCAAATGGTAAAAGAAATGGGAGCAAAACGCTTGGTGATTGACTCTGTTACAGCTTTTGGCATTTGGTTTGCAAACCGCGGGCTTGTGAGGAATATGTTGTTTCAGTTCACCGATAAACTAAAAAACCTAAACTGCACAACCCTGCTTTTAACAGAAACAGGTGGTGGAAGACGCGAGTTCAGTGCATTTGGCGTTGAAGAATTCGTAGCAGACGGCGTAATAACGCTTTATTTCACTCCACCGCATAGAAGCATTTTTGTCAAAAAAATGCGTGGAACAAACCATTCAAAAATAATCCACCCATTCCAAATAACAGACAAAGGCATTGTAATCAATGCATCAGACCGCGTTTTATGGGAATCAATCAAATGATTCCCCTACTTTTTCTTTCTTCTTTTCATTTTCAGCGAATCGACTGCTTTTCTAGCCAAATTCTTTCGCTTGAATTTGCCATTTTTCCTGTCAAAACGATAACCGGGCATTGCAATGTGCTTGAGTTTGATTCCGCTTTCATTCAATGCATCGAAATATGCTTTTATCAAGCGCCTGTTCTTAGTAAGGGGTGGAACCACAAAACCGCTTCCACCTTTATGAAAAGTATATATTATAAATGGTCTGGAAGAAAGGCGTTTGGCAAGTTCCTTTCGCACTTCTTGTACTTCTTTTCCTTTTTTAATTTCTAAAAAAGTATAACCCAATACTTCACCTGAACGGTTCACTGAAACAATTATATCTATTTTTCTCTTGCCAGGACTGGCTTCAACTCTCTTAAGAAAACTGAAAACATCTGTCTTGCTTGGAATTGCTCCCCCGCGTTTTTTAATGGGAAAATTTGGAGGATGAGTGTGGATGGAAAAAGTAAATTTCTTTGAGCGCTCAAAAGATTCTTCATCACCAACAGAAGTCATAGAACGCTTGCTTTCGTCTACAAGTGGAATTAGTTCCCTGCCAACGTCTTTACCCCACCCCATCTCATGACTGAATATTCTTGGCCATTCCTCTATTTGTTGCCTCACGGTTTTCCTTTCAGAAACAACAGTTTTTTGCCAGTAGCCTTGTTTATTCGAGTTCGCTTTACGTTGGAATAACTTCTTTGCTGCTTTGTTTTTGGTTGAATTTTTTTCCTACGCAACAACAATAACCACTACCCAAAATATCATGTTTAAATTCCTATTTAATCTTTTGGCAGTGGAAAATATCAAAAATGAGCAAGAAAAACAAGAAATAATAAGAATGGAAAAAATCAGGTTCCTTCCTTCCAGCTGCTTAAGTATTTTTTTTGCTCGTCTGTTAAAGAATCTATTTCAATACCCATTGCTTTTAATTGCAGTTCAGCAATATGCCTATCAATTTCTTTTGGCAGCACGTGAACGCCTGGTTTTAAAGCATTCTTAATGCCGTACTCCAACGCTAAAGCCTGTCCGCAAAAACTCAAGCTCATTACTTCACTTGGATGTCCTTCTGCTGCTGCAAGGTTGACAAGCCTGCCTTCAGCGCACAAGTAAACCTTTTTGCCGCTTGCAAGAGTGAATTCGTCAAGGTTTGGTCTAATGTTCTGCTTTGCTTTTGCTTCTTTTTCAAGCGTAGCAACATCTATTTCCAGGTCAAAATGTCCAGCATTGGCAATAATGGCGCCATTTTTCATTTTATTAATGTGCTCCATTCTAATAACATGCTTGTTGCCTGTTACAGTCAAAAAAATATCTCCTATTTCTGCGGCTTTTGAAATAGGCATTACCCTAAAGCCATCCATTCTTGCCTGTAATGCTCTTAACGAATCAACCTCTGTAACAATTACGTTCGCGCTAAGCCCTTTAGCGCGTTGAGCTGAACCTTTTCCACAATCACCATAACCACAAACAACAAAGTTTTTGCCAGCAATAAGCGTGTTCGTTGAACGCAAAATGCCATCCATTGAAGACTGACCAGTGCCATAATAATTGTCAAACAAGTGCTTTGTGTCATTGTCGTTAACTGCAATTACTGGGTACTTTAACGCAGAGTCTTTTTCCATTGCCCTCAAGCGAATTACGCCGGTTGTTGTTTCCTCTGTTCCAACCTTAATTTCCGGAATCAACTCAGCGTGGTTTCTGTGAATTTCAGTGACCAAATCACAGCCGTCATCAATTGTTGCGTTTGGCTTGAAATCAATTACTTTGTTTAAGTTTTCATAGTACTCTTCCCTGCTTTCACCACGCCAGGCAAAAACATGAAAGCCCTCTTTGGCTAGTGCCGCAGCAACATCATCCTGTGTTGACAGTGGATTGCAACCGGTTATTGCAATCTCTGCACCGCCTGCTTTTAGTGTCCTTAAAAGGTTTGCTGTTTCCTTTGTTACATGCAAAGCCATTCCAACCCTAACGCCTTTCAGGGGTTTTTCTTTTTCAAATCGCTTTTTTACTTCCATTAATGCCAGCATTTGCTGTTCAGCGTAATCAATTTTTTTCTTTCCCTGTTCCCACAAGTTTATGTCTTTTACATCAAAATCCATTAAATCACCTTTAAAAAACAAAAAAACACAATTTAGTGCCAGTTCAAAGATTGTAAAGCAAAAGGAATTAAAGGCTTTTCTGTGTGCTAGCTGTCCTTTGCCATCAAATAACTCATAGCATTTCAGCATAGCCTTTGGCAAGTTGCAGGTATTTATTTGTTTCTTTTTTTGCTGCTTCATTTGCGTCCTGCAATAAGCGCAAGGCATTGACTTTTGCACGAACATTTGCCCTGTAAAGTTTATGCCAAGGCAACAGTCTTTCAAGTACAAAATCAGCGCTGTGTTCTACATAACTCTTTGTGAATTCTTTGGAAAGCCCTTGTTCACCGAAGGAATCAAAATCCATTGCCATGAAGCCAACATCTGACGCTGTGTCCGTATTGCGAAAATCTTCACTGAATTCAATGCAGTCAAATATCACTGGCTTTTCTAGCAAGAAAATGTTTCCAGAATGCAGGTCTCCATGGCATTCCCGAATGAATCCATTGCGTTGTCTTTCTTTTAAAAGTACTGCATTTTCATCAATAAAGGAATTGGATTTTTCAATTATAAAATCAACAACTTTTCCTGCACCGAGCTCGCGTTCAATTGCCTTTCGCACCGTCAAAATGTCATTGAATTGCTCTTTGAGTTGCCTTGGTGAAGAAAAACGCGTGTCGGAGATTTTTTTAATTCTGGAATGAAATTCCGCCAAAATGACAGCAAGCTCTTTCACTGATTTTTTTCCAACCTTGCCCTGTTCAAGCAAAAGAGACATTTTTTTTTCTTCAGGCAAGCGTTTCATTTTGACTGCATATTCCACTGCATCGCCTTTTCCCTCAAACTGCAATCCATTGGGCGTGCGGGTTATTGGAACAACGCCAATGTAAACCTCTGCGCACAAACGAGAATTAAGCCTTACTTCTTCTTCACAATAAAATTTTCTTTTTTCAAGCGTTGAAAAATCCAAAAAGGAAAACTTCACTGGCTTTTTTACCTTGAAAACAGTGTTTTCCCCCAAAAAAACCCATGAAATGTGGGTTTCTTTCACTTGGATTTTTTTCACTGGAAAGGGAAATGCTTCCGGCAAGGCAAGCAATTGTTTTAATTCATTATTCAATAAGACCTCTCCTTTTCAAATAAAAATGCACCTTTTCCACTTGTTTTCTGAGTGGAATCGTTGAATCAATTTCGAGGTGTTCTTTTTTCATTGGCTGGAATTCCTTTTTTATTTTCTTGAAAACAGCGAATGTTGCCTCGCTCGGATTCGTTTTTTCTTTTTTGCGCTCTAAAATCCGCTTTTTAGCTTCTTTGTCGGAGACAATCAATTGAACAAAAACGCATTCATCTGCATACTTTTTTGCAAGCATTGAGGCTTTTTTTCTTAATGCACTTTTGTAGAATGTTCCATCTAACACAACACAGTTTCCTTTTCTTAACTCCTCTGCAGCAATTGAAAAAATGTTATCGTATACTGCTTTTTTTTCTTTTTGGGTGTATTTTGGTTTTTTTATGAATTGTTTTCTTAAAACATCAGTGTTTAAATGCCTGCACTCAAATTGCTTGGACAATTCCTCTGCCAAAAAAGTTTTACCGCTTGCCGGTAACCCGAAAACAACAATAATCATTCAACTGCCTCCAATGCATTAAGGGCTTTTTTAAAGTTTTCCTCCACAGAGCCAAGCATTTCAACTTTTTTGAGCAATCCTTTTTCTTCGTAGAATTTAACCAATGGCTCAGTGCTTGAAACAAACACTTTCCATCGCTCTTCAACAATTCCCGGCCTGTCATCTTTTCTAATGAAAAGCTTTCCTGAACACAAATCGCATTTTCCTTCAACTTTTGGGGGATTTGAGTAAACATTGTAAATTGCACCGCATTTTTCGCATTGCCTTCTGCCGGAGATTCTTCTCATTATTTCTTCTTTTGGAACATCAAGAAACAAAACAGTGCTTATTTTTTTTCCTTTTTCAGCTAATCTTTCTTCAAGGGCTTTTGCTTGTTCAATGTTTCGCGGAAACCCATCCAGAATAAAACCGTTCACTGCATCTTTTTCTTCAAGCCTTGAAAAAAGCAGTTTCATTACAATTTCATTGCTCACAAGCTTTCCAGATTTAACTGTTTTCTCTATTTTTTGCCCCAATTCGCTTTTTTTTGCTATTTCTTCACGTATTAAATCGCCCGTGGAAATATGGGGAATGTTGAATTTTTTTGAAAGCTTTGATGCAAGTGTTCCCTTGCCTGAACC
This sequence comes from Candidatus Iainarchaeum sp., assembly GCA_017608575.1. GTDB lineage: Archaea > Iainarchaeota > Iainarchaeia > Iainarchaeales > DTGL01 > JAFCFP01. The sequence continues at coordinate 10,714 of JAFCFP010000002.1, forward strand.
GGGCGCTCCTAATAAAACTAGGTTGAATTCGGCCATTAAAAAACCCCCTTTTTAAGTAAAAAAACAGGAAAAGGAATTAAAGCATTTCCCAGAAATCAACAAGAATCCACTGTAGATCCAAAAAGTTTAATAAAAACAAATTAAACACGAACCATAAGGAGTATAATTAATATATTTTGAAATCAATTACCACTTGAATAGTTTTTGGCGAAAAAGAGCGAACCCTTTTTTTGCGTATAACGCGTGTTTTGCGGTTGAATTTTTTTGCTGTGGTTTTAATTTTGGCAAGTGCTTCTTTGTAGGGTGAATCCCTTGGACCAAACTGGTAAAAATGCACCACGCAGTTTGAAGCAGCTGCAATAAAAGCAGAATCCAAAAAATGCTCACCTCCCTTTGGCAAGGGCATTACTATTCTGTTGCATTTTCCCTTTAGTTTTGGGGCAATTTTTTTAACATCTCCAAGAATTGGTTGAATGCGGTGAGTGCATTTGTTCAATGCAATGTTTTCCTTCAAAAACATGTAAGCAATTGGGTTCAATTCAATTGCATGGGCTTTTTTCATTGGCGAATGTTTTGCAAAAACAATGGGAAAAGGCCCAACACCCGCAAAGAACGCTCCAACTACTTCGCCTTTTCTTATAAGTTTTGCAATCCTTTCCCTTTCATGCGACAGCCTTGGAGAAAAAAACATTTTTCCAACCTGGACTTTAAACCTGCAGCCGTGTTCTTTGTGTTCAGTGAGCGTGGTTTTTTTGCCTGCAATTATTTCCACTGGCCTGACACGGAATTTCCCTGAATGTTTTCCTTTAATGCGTGCAACTGTTTTAATGTGAGTGTTTGCTTGCATTAATGCCTTTGCAATTGTTTTCTTTTTTTTAAGCAATGAATCAGGAATTTCAATTACTGCAATGCTGCCAATTACGTCAAATGATGTAACAAGCTCTGAGAGCTCTTTTTTTGAAAGCTTTCCCTTAAGGGCTTCTTTTAGAGACCTTGGCTTTCTCCCTTTTGCCACCATAAGAAGATATTTAAAAGAATTAAGTGTTTTAATCCTATGTTATGGCTTTGTGGGAATTTTTAAGAGAGTATTTTGTTGAACCAATTGTTAATCCAGCCTATCAAGGCTACAATGCAGTGAACACGCTCGTATATGGAGCAATACTGCTGGCAATAGCGTTTTTCGTGGTTTTTCCTTTTCTGGACAGAAAAGGAATAAAGTTTGACCTGCCTTTTGCTTTTAGTTTACTGCCGTTTATTTTGTTTGGAACAACGTTGAGGGCTTTAACCGCTGCAAGCACAGCTGGAAAAACAGTGCTCCCCTTTCTTGTAAAAACCGCAAATCCATTAGAGCCAGGGTTTTGGACTTTTACGCCCGGCGTGTGGTTTTTGACGTTTGGCGTGACAATTTCTTTTCTTTTTTTGTCCAGAGCTTTAGCGAAAAGACTTAAAGCAGACTATCACAAAATTTTTGCATTTTTGGGTTTGATAGCATCCGCGCCGGCACTGGTTTTGAATTTTTTTAATTTTTCAAACTGGACAGGGTTTTTTGCAGTTATTGTGCTTGTTGCAATTATCTCTGGCTTGGTTGTTTTTTTGTTTAATTACGTGTTCAAAATAAAGCTTTTGAGGAACGGATTGAATGTAATGGCAATGAGCGGCCAAGCAATTGATGGAACTGCAACGCTTGTCGCAATTGGATTTTATGGATTCAGTGAAATGCACCCGCTTTCTGCCGCAATTCTTTCAATGAATCCATTGCTTTTTGTGGTTTTAAAAATTTCCGCTGTGCTTGCAATTCTTTACTATGTGGAAAAAACCATTAAAAGTGAAAACTTAAAGGGTTTCACGAAGGTTTTTTTAATGATTTTGGGTTTTTCAACCGGCACTGCGAGTGTTTTAAAAATTGGCCTATTAACAGGAATGGGATAAGCGTGTTTTATTTAATAGGGCTTGGATTGAAACCAAGGCATTTGTCCATTGAAGCAATTGAAGCAATAAAAAAATGCAAAGAAATTTTTATTGACTCTTATACAAGCGCTTTAAGTGAAGGATCAGTGCAAGAACTTGAAAGCCTTACAGGAAAAAAAATAATTTCCCTTTCAAGAAAAGAAATAGAGGAAGGTTTTATTGAAAAGATTAAGAAAGCGCGCAATGAAAACATTGCATTGCTTGTAATTGGCAATCCATTGTTTGCAACAACTCACGCCCAGCTTTTATTGGATGCAAAAAAAGCCGGAGTGAAAGCAATGGCAATAGCGGGAATTTCAGTATTTGACTTAATTGGAAAAACAGGTCTGAGTATGTACAAGTTTGGGAGAACTGCAAGCATTGTTTTTCCACAGGAAAACTTTGCGCCTGAATCCTTTTATGACTTCATTGTAGAAAACAAAAAAGCCGGATTGCATTCTCTTTGCTTGCTGGACATTCAGGGAGAGAAAAAAATGACTGTAAAAGAAGCAATTGAAATACTGCTCGAAATTGAAAAAAAACGCGGTGAAAGCATTATTGCGGATTCAGTGATAGTGGCAATGGAAAAACTCGGCTCTGCAAAAGAACGCATTGTTTCGGGCAATACAAAAAAAATCCTTAAAGAAAAAACCGGAACGCCGGCAGTGCTTGTTGTTTGCGCTGAATTGAGTGAAAAAGAAAAAGAATTCTTGCATGAATTGGTGGAATAAATGAACGAACTCAAGGAATTGCATGAAAAACTTACAAGATATAAAGGGATTACTGAACGCGCTTTGAAGGAAGTTAAAATAATTGCAAAAAAGAATTCAACTGAATTCGAACTTGCGGAAAAATTTCTCTCCATGGCAAAGGATTATTTTGAAGATGGAAAATATTTTGAAAAAAAAGGCCATTCAGCGACAGCATTAGCGGCATTCGCTTATGCTCATGCATGGATTGACGCTGGAATAAAAGCAGGGTTTTTAAAGGGTGAAAATGAAGAAATTTTCATGCCAAAATGAACAAAAAATTTAAATTAACACATTGTTCAATAGTATTACCGGTGTGGTTATGGGCTTGTATGACAAAAAATTTGACTTTGGCTTTCCAATTGATGCAAGGAAGGCACTCAGCGCGGTTTTAATAATAATTGCTATTTTTGTAATTGCTTGGATTTTTCTTTTTGTATTGGATTTATTCAAGCCAATGGCAATAACTGCAGTTCTTTCCCCAAAGCAATTAAAGGAAAACGAGCAAAACAGCGTGTTAAATGTAACACTCACAAATGTAACTGGAAAAATGGCAAAAAACGTGGAAATAATAGTGCAAGCAGAGGACGCGAGCTCTATTCTGGTTGACGCGGATGAAATTGCAAAGAAAAAAATTGAAGTACTGGAAGCAGGAGCATTTAAAAAACTGCAATTTGATGTCAGAAAAAGCCCAGTGAAAAAGGTTCTGCCTGGAAGCTATAAAATAAACATTCAAACAGAAATCAATGGACAACAATTCACAAAAAGCGTTTTTTTAATAGTTCAATAGAATTAGTCGTGTATTATTTCAAAGGATTTGAAGTTTTCTTTTTTGTTTTCCCATTCAACTTCAATATAGTCAACGTTTGCCCCAGGCGGGCCTTCTTTCGCCAAATTCATTAATTTTTTCAATTTGTCCATTGGACCTTCAGCAACAACTTCAACGCTGCCATCAGGCAAATTTTTAACCCAGCCCGTTAATTTTAATTCTTTTGCCCATTTTTGCACTGTTGCGCGAAAGAACACTCCCTGCACTCTGCCAAAAACAAACAAGTGAATACGGTTCATGCAAACACCAACATGGAATTAAAACACAAATATTTAAATTAGTTTGCTGGTTTTTTCATATCATGGCATTAAAAGAAATAAGGATTCACGGTCGCGGCGGACAGGGCGCGGTTACAAGCTCGCAGGTTTTGGCTGTTGCAGCATTCAAGGATGGAAAGTACTGTCAGGCGTTTCCAAATTTTGGAGTTGAAAGGCGTGGAGCTCCAGTACAAGCATTTGCCAGAATTTCGGAAGAACCAATTAATGTAAGACAGCATGTTTATGAACCAGATTATGTTATTGTGCTGGATCCAACGCTTTTGGAGGCAGTTAATGTTGCAGCAGGAGCAAAGGACTCTGGCATTATAATAATTAACTCTGACAGAAAAGCTGAAGAATTCAACCTTGACACAAAAGCAAAAATTAAAACAATTGATGTAACAAAAACAGCACTTGAAATAATTGGAAAACCATTCGTGAATGTTGCAATTCTTGGAGCATTTGCTGCCATTAGTGGAGAGATTACAATGGATGCAATCAATGCAGCAATAGACCAGGAATTTGCACATAAGGCAAAGGTAGGAGAATTGAACAAAAAGGCAGCTGAAAAACTATTCAAAGAAGCAAAAGGTGAATGAATTGAGCGAAATGAAGTTCAACCTGGGAGCAGTAATCCACGAACCAGGTTCAACGAAAAAAAATAAAACAGGCGGCTGGCGTGCAATGAGGCCAGTGCTTGACAAGGAAAAATGCATTAAGTGCGGCACTTGCTGGGTTTATTGCCCCGACAATGCAGTAAAAAAGAACGAAAAAGGCGAATTTGAAATTGATTATGATTATTGCAAGGGATGCGGAATTTGTGCAAACGAATGCCCAGTTAAAGCAATAAAAATGGAGCTGGAAAAGAAATGAGTGCAAGAATGCTGTACATTACTGTCGCTGGAGAAAAAGAAGCCGAAAAAATAGGTCGCGTTCTAGTGGAAAAAAAACTCGCAGCATGCGTAAACATTGTTCCAAAAATAAAAAGCATTTATTGGTGGAATGGAAAAATAGAGCAAAGCAATGAAGTCTTGCTTTTATGCAAGACATTTAAAGAAAAAGAAAAAAAAGCAATGGAAAAAGCAAAAGAAATTCATTCATACAACACCCCATGTATTGAATCTTTGAACGTAGAACAATTAAATGAAGATTATGAAAAATGGATGAAAGAGGCAATAAAATGACTGAAATGGTTGTTGAAGCAAGCATGGCCCTTGCACTGGGAGCAAAACTGTGCAGGCCAAAAGTAATTCCAATGTATCCTATTACTCCACAAACCCATATAGTGGAAAGACTTGCTGACTTTATTAACAATGGTGAAATGGAGGCAGAAATGATTCACGTTGAATCGGAGCACTCTGCATTGGCTGCATTTATTGGCTCAGAGGCAGCTGGCGTTAGAACTTATACTGCCACCTCATCTCAGGGATTAGCATTAATGTATGAAATTCTGCCAATTGTTTCAGGCAATAGAATGCCAGGCGTAATGTCAGTAGCCAATCGTGCACTTAGCGCGCCTATTAATATTTGGAATGATCACTCGGATGCTGTTTCAGCAAGAGACCAGGGCTGGATTCAATTGTTTGTTGAATCAACACAGGAAGCAATTGATACAACAATTCAATTGTACAAAATATGCGAAAACCATGAAGTGCTATTGCCTGGCATGGTTTGCATTGATGGATTCACTTTAAGCCATGTGTGCGAGAGAGCTATTGTGCCAGAACAAGAAGCAGTGGATGAATTTTTGCCAGAATACAAGCCAAAAATAATGCTTGACCCTGAAAAACCAGTTTCAATTGGACCAATTGCTTTCCCGGATTCGTTTATGGAATTCAAAAAACAACAACAAGAAGCAATGGAAAAAGCACTACCGCTTATTGGAAAAGTGCATGATGAATTTGCTAAAAAGTTCGGTAGGTCTTATGGAAATGGTCTCTTAGAGCAATACAGAATGGATGATGCAGAATATGCCTTAATAGGAATGGGTACGCTAACTGGCACAGCAAGGGTTGCAGTTGACGAAATGCGAAAAGAAGGAAAAAAAGTCGGCTTAATTAAATTAAAATCATTGAGACCGTTTCCAAAAGAAGAATTAATAAAGGCAACTGAAAAACTGCAGGGACTGGCAGTAATCGATAGGCATTTTTCGCTTGGATTTGAAGGACCTCTTTATACTGATACACGCTCTGCATTGTACGGAAAAGGAATCAGAATAAAAAATTTCATTGCTGGCTTGGGTGGCAGAGACATTGACATAAAAAGGTTAAAGAAAGCCCTAAATGACACAATTAATGGAAAGGAAGGAGGCTGGTTGTTGTGATTCGTGGATTGCCAGAAGAAGAATTCTTTGCCTCAGGCCATAGAGCTTGTGCTGGATGCGGTGCACCAATAGCAATAAGACATATATTAAAGGCAGCTGGAAAAAACACAATAGTAGTGCAAGCAACCGGTTGCATGGAAGTTGTTTCATCACCTTATCCGCAAACGGCATGGGAAATTCCATGGATTCACGCAGCATTTGAAACAGCTGCTTCAACAGCTAGTGGAGTTTGGAGAGCACTTAAAATGCAAGGCAGGGAAAACATTAACGTTGTCGCATTCGGTGGAGATGGTGCAACTTATGACATTGGCTTTGGAGCAATAAGTGGTGCATTTGAAAGAGGCGAAAACTTTTTGTACGTCTGCAATGAAAACGGTGCATATATGAATACCGGCATTCAAAGAAGTTCTGCCACACCATTTGGAGCAAGCGCTACAACTACTCCTGCTGGAAAAAAGATTCCTGGAAAAAGAGAATTCAAAAAGCCTGTGCCATTTATTATGGCTGCCCATGGAGCACCATATGTTGCAACAGCCACTGTTGCTGACCCAAATGATATTTTTAACAAGGCAAAAAAAGGCCTTGAAACAAAAGGTCCTTGTTATTTGGAAGTTTTTTCACCGTGTCCAACCGGATGGCATTCTGATAGCGCTAAAAGCATTGAAATTGCAAGGCTGGCAGTGGAAACAAGGATTTATCCTTTGTTTGAAATAATTAATGGCAGGGTGAAAATTACACGCGATGTGCCAGAACCAAAACCAGTGGAAGAATACCTCAAAACACAGGGTCGTTTTAAGCACTTGGGTTCAGAGGACATTAAAACAATACAGCAACGCGTTAATGAAACATGGGAAAAACTCAAAAAAATGGAAGAGAGTGGTTGCAAGTATTAATGCAACCACGCCAGCGCACTATTTTTTTAAATTGAAGAAGCACTTGATCTGCTTTGGCTTCTGTGAAGCATTAATTGTGGAACAAAAACAATAACGCCCCAAACGAAAAACATGGCAAGAGTCATTGGAACGCCAACTGCAAGCATTTCGGGGAGAACTTCTTCAAGCCCAGCTGTAAGGAATGGCGGATAAGGCACAACTTCTTGGTGGGCAATGTGTTCAACTGCGAGCATTATCACTCCACCCCAAAGCAGGGAATTCAAAATATTAATTTTGAGTTTTTTTGGAAACCTTTTCCTCAAAGCAGTTAAAACTATTGCTGCTGCCATTGGCACAGTAAAACACGCCACAAAAAACCACCTCTTAAATTTTTCCTTTGACTCTGTCGAATAAAAGCACAGCTTCCCATACTGCAAAAATCGGAATCAGCATTGCAATTCCAAGAACCGTTCCATTGGTTATAAGGCCGCTTGTTTGGAATTCCAAAAATTCGCCGCCTTCATAGCCCAAAACATGGTCAATTAAAATCATTATTCCTGCACCCCAAAGCATAAGGCTCAAAAAGCCAAGCCTGTATTTTTTTGGAGCAAAAAACCAAAAAGCTGTAACAGCAATTGCCGCAATCAGCGTAGTTAAAAGCCACATTCTACCACCCGTAACAACTTTTTATTTTTCGTGCTATTGTTGAGTGTGCAAAAATATTTAAATGTTTTGATAGCAAGTTTTTCTTATTATTAGCACGCTGTAAGTGAAAGGTGCCACCATGGCTGTGGAAAGGGTTGGAGTTTCATTTGAACCGATGCTGTTAAAAAACTTTGATGCATTGATCCAAAAAAAAGGCTATCCTAACCGCTCCGAAGCAATAAGGGATCTGGTGCGGAGAAGCATTGCAGAGGAAAAAATTAAATCAAGGAAAGGCAACGTTGTAGGCACAATTACAATCGTTTATGAGCACCATTCTCACAATGTTGCCAGCCAACTGTTGCACTTGCAACACCTGCACAACAGCGAGATTTATTCAACAACCCATGTTCATATTGACAAACACGCCTGTCTCGAGGTTTTAGTTGTTCACGGAGATTACAAAAAAGTAAAAAAGCTTGCAGATAACATTAAGGCAATGAAAGGAGTGAAATACGGCGAGTTAGTCATAACAAAGGGGAATATTTTAAAGGAAACAAAAAAGTAAAAAGAAAAGCCTTTTTTTAATTTTGCTCCACATTTTTTACGGGCAGGGCAAAACGAATTCTTGAAAAAGGATTCAACCAACTCTCTTAGCAGCACTGCCGCATGGCAGTGTGCCCTGCCTGCTTTTCTCTCTACCGAAAAACAAATCCTATTTTTAACAAATTGGTTGAAAAATTTTATATGCGCAAACTCCGGCCATCGAAGGGAGAAGGCAGAAACACAAAGCCAAGACTTATAAAAGGAGGGCTTTTTTCCGGAAAAATATTAAAGGGCATAAATGGAGCTTTGACTGAAAGACAGGCAAAAACAGCAAAAAGAGCCTGTGAGCACTATCAAAAAACGCTTATTGAAGCAGGCATTCCAATAATTCCAGCTGAAGTTAAAATAGTTGGCCACAGGAATTCACACAAGATTTACTTTATTCAACAAATGCTTCAGCCTGAAAAAATTCTTTCAAGATATTTTGCCAATGCCAGCCGCCATGAATGCATGCGAATTATTGATTCAATGCTGGCTTATGAAAAAAGGATTATAGAATTTAACCGCACTCATAGAGCAAGGCTTTCAATGGATGCAAACTTTCACAATTGGGTAATGGTTAACTCTGTGCCAACATTAATTGATTTTTTTCCACCTCGTGCCCAAGGAAAAAAAGGATTTGACAGGGTTGGATTGTATACAGCTAAATCAAAAATTTTTAAGGCAGGACACGTGGTTTTGTGGCCTATTGCTCAGAGAAGAAAATATGACCCAAAAAAAGCATTACGCGTAATATTGTATGATGCAATCCATTTAAGGCCTGAACTGGCAGAAGAAATACTTAAAGCGGGGCGCTCTTTCGCCAGAGAAAATTTTTCTGGTAGAGAGCTTTCAAAGCTGTTAAGAAACTTGTCAAGCGCTAAAACCCTGAAAAAAGCAAGTTTTTTGGGCAGAACTGCAACCAGTATAGAGGACAGAAAAAGAAAAAAACTGGAAAAAAAAGCAAAATGAACAAAAGACAGCGCAAAGGACAATTATTTTAAATGAAAAAGAATCAAATTATTTACATTGCGTTGAATTCTGGTAGGAGAGCATAAATGGTAAAATCAAAAAAGGAAATATTTGGTGAAGGTGAAGAAGAACTGAATGACTATTATGACCAAGAAGAAGACGAAGAAATGCTTGAAGATGATGAAATGACAGCAGCCGAGGCAGGCTTCATGGAAGGCTATGAAAACAGTGAGTTAATAAAATGCCGCAATTGCAAAAAACTCTGCGATTTGGAAAATGCAATTGAAAAGGAGATTGACGGAGAAACCTATTTGTTTTGCTCAGAAGAATGCGCTGAAGAATTCGAGGAAAGCCAATCAAAAGAAGGGAAAGAATGGACTTAATTCAAGTGGAAAACGCTTTGAAAAAATGCAAGCGTTGCAATCTCTGGAAAATCCGAAAGAATGTTGTGCCAGGGGAAGGCAGAAAGAATGCAAAAATAATGCTTGTCGGAGAAGCACCAGGAAAAGAAGAGGACGCCACTGGAAGACCTTTTGTTGGGCGTGCCGGAAAACTGCTCAATTCAATTCTTGAAGAGGCAAAAATAAAACGATCACAATTATACATAACCTCTGTTTTGAAATGCCACCCCCCACAAAACAGAAAGCCCTTCTCTGGTGAAATAAAAGAATGCCTTCCCTGGCTTGAAAAACAAATTGAAACAATTCAGCCAAAAATAATTGGGTTAATGGGAAACACTGCAATTAAAAGCCTGCTTGGATTTAATGGAATAACAAAAATGCATGGAAAAACCATTGAAAAAAATGGAAAAAAATTTCTTCTTTTGTTCCATCCTGCTGCTGGAGTTTACAATGCAAAACTGATTCCAAAAATGAAAAAAGATTACGCAAAATTAATTGAATTTGTTTAGTTTTCCTTTTCTATCCTACTAAGCATGGGCCCTTTTTGATGAGAGTACTTGCTTTCCTTTCTCTTATTGTATGGTTTTTCGCTTGGGCTTGTCAAGGTTTCAAATGTTAAACGGCACACTTTTAAGCCTGGCCATAAAACAACCGGCAACTTTGAAATATTTGTCATTTCAAGGGTGAGTGTTCCTTCAAATCCCGGATCAATGGAACCAGCAGTGGAATGAATTACTATGCCTAACCTGCCAAGAGATGACCTGCCATCAAGGCGAGCCATTAAATCATTTGGCAGTTTAATTTTTTCCTTTGTGGTTGCCAGCACAAACTCCCCTGGATGCATTGTGAACGATTTTCCCTTCGGAATCTTTATGAGCTCGGTTAGTTCTTCCCTAATACCCTTCTTTGTATCAATATGCGTTACCTCTGAATGCTTAAAAACACGGAATTCCCTTCCCAGGGAAAGGTCAACTGAAGCAACCGTTATTTTTTTTGGATTAATGCCAGTAATTTTAAGCCTTCCAGTTCTAATTGCTTTCTTTATATCGCGGTCGCTTAAAACAGCCATTTTTTTCACTTCCTTTTCAAAAGCTTCTGCCTTAAAATCTTTTTAATGTTCTCCTTAAATTCTTCAAGGTGTTCCCTTGGAACCGAACCAGCTGCTGCTGGAATGTGACCTCCACCACTTGCTCCCGGGATTGAAGCAGTGGCTTTTTCAAGCAATTCATTCATTTTAATTTTAAAATCCTGTCGCCGCGCAGAAAACCTTACAAGTGGTTTGCCGTTGTCTCCGAAAACAATTATTGTTTTGTTTGGATGCTTTAATGTCAAGCGGTCAATTACTGCTGATTTTATTTCTTTGTCTGAGCGAATGGTGAAAAAATACAATTCCAGGGATGGAAAAAATTCTGCTTTTTTTTCAAATTCGGATTCGTGTTTTTTTATTTCATTTTCAAGCACTGAAACAAATTCTTTGAATTTTCCTGAAAGAATTTTTGCTGGAGCCATTGAATAAAAGTCATTGAATAATTCTGGGAATTTTTCTGGAGCCAATACTTCCACTGCGCTGATTATTTCCTTTAATTGCTTTAATTCATTTAGGGAAATTTTTAATCTGGCAATTGTTTCATTGAAAAAATCCTTCCATGAATCATAACTCATATCTCCAAGCAATCCAACACAGGCAATCCATGTCTCATTGCTTAAATCAATTAGCCCCGAACACAAATCAAAGCAGAGCTTTGAAGCAGGATAATTGCTTCCATCCAATTCGCTTAACATTTGGGATTTAATGAAAACAGTTCTGGAAGAATTCAAATCATTGTATATTTTGTGGTGGTCAAGGATTAGTATTGGAGCAATTGATTCCAATTCTCGGATGAATTCAGGGAACTGGTCAATGGATAAATCCAAAAAAACAATTTTATCCGGCTTGAATTCCAAGAGTTTTTCTTTTATTGCTTTTTTTTCATGATAGTCAGCAGAAAAAACCAATTCCGCGCGTTTCCCGCGGAGTTTTTCCAATGCTTTTGAGAACAACAACGCGGAACAAATGCCATCAGTATCTCTGTGATGCACTACTGCAATTTTTTGCCAAGCGGAAATTTTTTTCATAAAATTATTGAATCTTTTTTTAAGCCGTGCTTGCTGCATACTATCCAATTTTAAAGGGAAAGTGTTAAAAATGAAAGTAGTGCGTTTGGCTATTCCAATGCTTGAGCCCATGCAGAGCCGGGAGTCTCTGGAAGCCCATTAGATTTATTAATGTAAGGCATCTAATATTACTCTATTCGGAGGTTTTGGTATGGCTTGTACTTATAAAAATTCACGGGGTAAAACTTATTACTTGCATCAACGCGGAAAACTTTACTATTTCAGTCAAAAGGAAAACGGGGCAATTGAATTGCCTGAAGGCTTTAAAATAGTAGAAAACACTCGCACGGGCCTGCCAATGCTCAAAAAGAAATAACTCATTCTAAGCTTTTCAGGTGTTCGAATGAAATACAACGAAAAAGCATTCAATGAAGCGGTTAAATACTACAAAAAGAGCTTTGGAAAAAAGGCAAGAGGAAAAACGGTTTTAATAGTCCTTGAACCAGCAAACGAGAAAGGATTTTATTCAATTGCTCCTTTAAGCAGGGCATTGCATGACCTAAAAGCAGATGTTAACGTAAAAATTGGGAACAGCAATACTCGATTGCTTGAAAGAATTTGGAAAACAAACAATGAATTGCTTCAAGGAAAAAAAACAAAAGCAGCAAATGCATTAAAGGAATTTATCCGTGAAGCAGAAAAGAAAATAAAAAAAGGCGAATTTGAAAAAATCTTTCTCGAACCAGAAATAAGAATCTATGCAGACAACAAAGGATTCATAGTGAACAACGAGGGAAAATTTTTTTCACTCGAATACAAGCAAAAATGGTTCAAAAAATTCAAATGGAAAGAATTGCTCAAAACAAGTGAAAAAATATTAAAATATGGCTATGCATTAAAGAAAAACGAACGATTTGCAATAAGCTTTGAATTGGTGCCAGCAAAAAAAGACACAGAACTGCCACTGGAAGATTATTTGGATAATTATGCAATTGCAAGAGCAATGCTTCTCGCAGCGAGAAAAAAATGCAAGCATTCTTCCTTGAATGCAAGCACAATGCGCCGCTCAAAACTTGAAAGAATGGAAAGAATTGGAGATCTAAGCTCAACAATCAGTGGCTGTGAATACGATAAAAAAGCAAAGGAAAAAGTATTCAAAAAATTCTCTGCGCTTTCAAAAGCATTAAAATTAAACGAATGGAAACACAGTGATGCAGTTTTTTCAATTGTGGGAAAAGGCTATGCTGGAAAACACTTGTTTGGCGCAATGATTGGATATCCTTCACTTGATGGAAAAACACGTTGGGGTTCTCCCGGGCAAATGATGTTAAAGCCATGGTGGGCAATGCAGGCATCAATCGACAAACGTAAACCGCAAATGCGCTTGGGAATAACTGAAACTGTTCCAATAAAAGAATTCATTGAAACCTGCAACATTGATTATAAAAAAATGCGTTCAAGGAATGAAAAAATAAAAAAAGCAATTGATTCAAGCCAAAAACTATTCGTTAAAGGAATAAAAGTAAAAGGCGGCCAAACCCTTCTTGAAATTGCTCTTGTAAGGGGGAAAAAACGCAGGTTAGTGCAAAAAAGTGATTCAGATGCACGCAGAAAACTTGACTTGCGCGCTTTTAAGAGAAGCGGCATTAAAGCAGGAATGTTTGCAAATTTTCCCGGCGGAGAAGCTTTTTTAACACCGGAATCAATTAACGGCACTGCAATTGGCGACGTTGTAATTAACCTTGACAGGAGCATTCCATTAAGTGCAAAAAAACCAATTGTAATCTCCTTCCATAATGGGAAATGGAGATTCGAAAAAGGACCCAAATTGGTTGAAAATAAAATGAAGCAAGAACTGAGAGACGCAAAGAAATTGCTGAAAATTTATGAAAAAAACAAATCGCTTCCAAAAAAAGTCCTAAAATCCTACAGGGAAAACTTTTACAGAGTGGGAGAATTCGCTGTTAACACAAACCCAAAAGCAAAACTCAGCCGTTATTTAATAATAAGCGAAAAGATTGCAAACATGATTCACATTGCATTGGGGAGCGGATTTGAGCCAGACAGGAACACAATGTACCACTGGGATTTTGTAATTAATGCTCCAAGGCAAAAAATGAACATTTATGGCATTAACAAAAAAGGAAAAAGGAAATGGATTTTGAAAAAAGGGAAGTTTGCCCTATGAGGGAAAAAATAAATGAATTATTTGATTTAACTGGCTTGGAGCAAGTTCTCTTGTTCAACAGATTCTTGGAACAACCTTATTTTCATTATTTTTCACAGCTTCCACTGGAACAATTTCAAGGAAATGCATTGCTGTTAATAAAAGGAAAAAAACCAATTGTTACTTGCACTTTTTTGGACTGCTATGCTGCAAAAAAAGAAAAAACAATTTCAGTAAAAAAAATTTCAAGCAAAAAAGAATTTATTAAATTTGTTGAAAAAAAATTTCCAAAAAAAGAAATAGGCATAAATTACGCAGAGCACTCTTTAGTGCAATTAAGAAAACTTAAAAAACTCTTTAAGGTAAAAAAATTCGTAAACATTCAACAACAACTGGAAAAACTACGCGAGCAAAAAACAAAAAAGGAAATTGCAAGCATTCGCAGAGCCGTTGAGTTAACAGAAAAAGCAATGGACAAAATTCCATCTTTTTACCATAAGGGAATGACTGAAAGGGATTTGGCTATTGAACTGGAATGCTTTGTGTTGAAAAAAGGAGCCAATGGGCTTTCCTTTCCAATAATTGTTGCTTCAGGAAAGCATTCGGCAATACCGCACTATATTACCTCAAATAAAAAAATTCAAAACGGCTTTCTGCTTGTAGACTTTGGTGTACGCTATAAGAACTATTGCGCGGACCTGAGTAGGACTTTTTTTGTTGGTAGAGTGGGAAAAAAAGAAAAAGAAATGTATTCTACGGTTTTCCGGGCAAAAAAGAATGCTGAAGAGATTGCGAAAGCAAGTGTAAAAGCCTCTGCGCTCTTTGATGCTGCAAACACAGAACTTCAAAAAGCGGGATTTAAAATGGTTCATGCTTTAGGGCATGGCATTGGCTTACAGGACCATGATTTTCCAACAGAAATCAGCAAGAAAAGCAAGTGGTTGCTTAAACCACAAATGTGTTTAGCAATAGAGCCCGCTGTTTATGGAAAATTTGGCGGCATTCGATTGGAAGACAATTATGTAATGAAAAAGAAAAAACTGGAAAAGCTGAGCAGTGCTCCAAAAGAACTCATTGAATTGTAAAAAGTGGAAGAAAAAAATAAATAATCAGTGAACTATTTTTATTTAATATTAAAAGAAGCCAAAGGAAAAAACTTCCAAGAGAAAGAAAAGCAAGAGAAGCATATGCTTGTTCATTAGCTAAGGACTCGTTAATAAAATCTCCGCATCCAGCAACCGTTCCTTTGAAATATCCAGGGCAATTGCTGCTTTTGACTTGTCCGGTTTGTCCTTTCTCAAAAGTCTTTTTTCAATGCACTCGTTGAATTTGGTCATTCAACCACCGGTAACTCTCCCCTTAAGGGAATTCCCTCAATTAAGATTCTCTGGTAAAAAGGCTTGTCCTTACTTGCCTTTTTACTCCACTCGCTTGGACTATAGACAGAGTAGTTTATTTCCCTTTTGAGTTTTTTTTCAAATTTGCTTAAATCCAACTCTTTTTTATTTTTGGAAATAATCAATAAATCCAAATCGCTTTCGCTGCTGTCCTCTCCTCTCGCAGTGCTCCCAAATAAAACAATCGACAGGGGTTTTAACTCGGATTCAATTTTTTCAATCAAACCACTTTTCTCGACTTTTTCCAAAGAATAAGCGGTTTTAAGCAGCCGAAATCGGTTGTTATTGATATTTGCTCTAAATAAAACCAGGTTTGCCTTTTTCTTTTTTTCAACAAATTTTTCTTTCACAAATTTGTCCAGCTGTGTTTGCAGTCGGGGCAGAAACATTACATTCTTTTGCAACGCCCCTCAAATGAAATTCCTTAAAGGGTTTTTCAAAAAACAATTCAAGTATTTTCTGACCAGCATACTCCTCAAACATAAATTACACCTAACAATTGTAAAATACAACTAACAATTGTTCTTTTAAATTTTATGTTTATGCGCCGTGGTCAGCAAACAGGTGCAAATTCAATTAAAAAAAATTTTGCCTCCATCTATTTCATGCAATTAGAGCAGGCTCAATCAATTATTGCAGAAGCAGTGCAAAAAAAACAATTGCTATGCGTTGTTGGAAACTGCTTTGTCGAATATTGGGGTCGCGCCGCATCAAAGCTGCCAAAAGGAAAGAGAATGCTTTTAATTAAAGGCGATTCAAGTTTTGCAATTCACCAAAACAAAAACTTACGTCCAACCAATTATATGATGAACGCTGCTATTTCTTGCGAACTGCAGGGCGAAAACTTGGTGCTCAAAGCAACTAAAAGAAAACCCAAGGAATCAATCACTGTAACCTTTTACAGCATTGAGTTTGCAAAGGCATTTGAAATGGAGGATTCTGCCGACATTAGGTTGTTTGGCTCTGAAACAGAATTAAGCAGGGAATTAATGCAGGATTTGAGTTTTATTGAACCCGGCTTAAAACCCGCGCAAAGCGAGTGCCCTTTCAGGAAAGGAGTAGTGGATATTCTTGCTGAAGACGTAGAAGGCAATCTCGTAGTAGTGGAAGTGAAAAGAAGAAAGGCTGATTATAAAGCAGTAACTCAATTGGAGCGTTACATGAAACAAGTGGAAAAAATAAAGGGAAAACGCACTCGTGGCATTCTAATAGCACCAGACATTCAAAAAAACGCACGCGAGCTCTTGGAAGAGTCTGGCTTAGAATTTGCAAAATTTGACTTTGAAATAGGCAACCCAAAAGCCAAAATTAAAGGCATTAAAAAAAAGCAACGCGATCTTAAGGAGTTTTTTTAACTCTTTTCTTCTTCTTTTTTACCATGGATTGGAAAAAAGAAGCTGGCAGAATTCTCATGCACGTAGGGCAAAAAAAGCCATTAGTGCACCATTTGACCAATTGGGTCACAATTTATGACTGCGCCAATATTACAAGGATTGTTGGTGCATTACCGGTAATGGCTCACGCTAAAGAAGAAGTGCAGGAAATGGTTTCTATTGCACAGGCACTAGTGTTAAACATTGGCACTCTCACACCAGCTTTTGTGGAATCAATGCTTTTGGCTGGAAAAAAAGCCAATGAATTAGGCATTCCAATAGTGCTTGATGCTGTGGGCGCTGGCGCTACAAGACTGCGCACTGAAAAAGCAAAAGAATTAATGCACTCACTGCAGCTTGCAGTAATAAAGGGAAATTCC
Organism: Candidatus Iainarchaeum sp.; assembly: GCA_017608575.1. Taxonomy (GTDB): domain Archaea; phylum Iainarchaeota; class Iainarchaeia; order Iainarchaeales; family DTGL01; genus JAFCFP01. The sequence goes on from JAFCFP010000002.1 coordinate 27,702, forward strand.
TCAGAAATTGCAACACTTGCAGGCTTGAATGCAGAAACTCGTGGCGTTGAAGCATCAAAAGTGGAAAAAGACCTCAAAAAAGTTGCAAAACAACTGGCAAAAAGCAGTAATGCAACAATTGTTATTACTGGAAAAGAAGATATTGTTTCCAATGGAAAAAACACTGTGCTTGTAAAAAATGGCCATGAATTAATGGGTTGTTTTGTTGGCACTGGCTGCATGCTGGCATCAGTGCTTGGAGCATTTTGCGGAGTAGAAAAAAACTCATTCAAAGCAGCTGTTGCTGCAACTTGCTGTTTTGGGATTGCCGGAGAGCTTGCAGCAAAAAAAGCCGTTGCACCAGCAGCTTATAAGAATGAATTCTTTGATGCCTTTTTTGGGTTGGATGCTAATACAGTTGAAAAAAAGGCAAGAATAGTGGAAGTGGAGTAATGCTTGAAAAAATTGGTCTTTACTTTATTACCGATAGCAGTCTAACAAAAAACAGTGTAATAGAGGATTGCAGAATTGCAATTGATGCAGGAGTTCAAGTTATCCAATACAGGGAAAAAAAACTAAAAAAAGAACAAATGCTAGAAGAAGCTTTGGAGATTTCAAGAATGTGCAGAAATGCAGGAGTTGTATTTATTGTAAACGATGACATTGAAACAGCTCACAGAGTGAACGCGGACGGTGTGCACTTGGGGCAGGAAGACATGCCAATTGAAAAAGCCCGCTCTTTGCTGGGAAATAAAATAATTGGAATAACAGTTCATAATTTGAGCGAGGCAATTGAAGCTGAAAAAAAAGGAGCTGATTACTTGGGAGCAAGCCCTATTTTTCACACTGACACAAAAAAAGACGCAGGAAAGCCAATCGGCTGCAAGGCATTGGCTGAAATAAAAAGCAATGTAAAAATTCCTGTTATTGCAATTGGTGGAATTAAAATGGGCAATCTTGAAGAAGTAATCCGGGCAGGCGTTGATGGCGTGTGCATGATTTCAGCAATTGTGGGAAAGGAAAACATGGCTGAAAGAATCCGAAGAGTTGAAGAAATAATTAGGAAAGCGAGGGACAAAAAATGACTCAATTGGAAAAAGCAATAAATGGAAAAATTACGCGTGAAATGAAACTTGTTGCAAAAAAAGAATCCATTAGCAGGGAAACTGTTAGGAAAAAAATTGCAAAAGGAGAACTGGTTATTCCAGCAAACAAAAACCATTTAAAGAAAGGACTGAAGGCAATTGGAATTGGTTCAATGCTGAGCACCAAAATCAACACCAATCTTGGAACAAGCCATTTAATGAATGATGAAAAATGCGAAATTGAAAAATTAAAAATAGCAGTAAAGTATGGAACAGACACTGCAATGGATTTAAGCACTGGACCGGGAATTGACTCCATGCGGAAAAAAATAATCCGCAAATCAAGCATTCCAATAGGAACAGTTCCAATATACCAAGTATTAGCCGAAAAAGGCTTTCAAGGAATTTCAAAAGATGAAATATTTGACACAATTGAAAAACAATGCAAAGACGGAGTGGACTTCATTACAGTGCATGCGGGAATTACTAAAAAAAACGCTGCACTGGCAAAAGGCCGTCTCACTGGAATTGTGAGCAGGGGCGGTTCAATGACAGCAAAATGGATGAAAAAACACAATAAGGAAAACCCATTGTTTGAATTCTTTGATGAATTGTGTGAAATTGCCAAAAAATATGATGTAACGCTTAGTTTGGGCGACGCGCTGCGACCAGGTTCACTTAAAGATGCAACTGATTACGCTCAAATAACCGAACTAAAAACACTTGGAATGCTCGCATTAAAAGCCCAAAGCAATGGAGTGCAAGTAATAATTGAAGGACCTGGCCACATTCCCTTAAACGAAATCAAAAAAAACATGGAATTGGAAAAAAAATACTGCCATAATGCTCCATTCTATGTGCTTGGACCGATTGTAACAGATGTTGCACCAGGCTACGACCATATAACCGGCGCAATTGGGGCAAGCGTTGCTGCAATGCATGGCGCAGCATTTCTTTGCTATGTTACTCCAAGCGAGCACTTGGGCCTTCCGAGCGTGGAGGACGTTAAAGAAGGCGTTATTGCTTTTAAGATTGCAGCGCATGCAGCGGACATTGCAAAGGGAATTAAAAGCGCCAGAAAATGGGACGACGAAATGTCAAGGAACAGAAAAAAACTAAACTGGAAAAAAATGATTGAACTAGCAATGGATTCCCAAAAAGCAAAAGATTACAGGAAAAGATTGAACAAAAGCATTTCCAGTGGAACGTGCTCGATGTGCGGAAAATTCTGTCCAATGAAAGAATAGGGAAAAACATGGAAATTGAAAAAATCGGAGAATTTGAACTGATTAAAAGAATCGCCAAAAAAGTTGGAAAAGGAAAAGCATTTATTGGAATAGGTGATGACGCAGCAGTAATTAAAGCAGGTAATGAGCTTTTGCTTTGGACTGTTGACACAATGGTTGAAGGAGACCACTTTTCTCTTAAATGGTTCACTCCCAAACAAATTGGAATGAAAGCAATTGAAATAAACGCAAGTGATATTTATTCAATGGGCGGAAAGCCAACTTATGCACTTGTAACACTAGTACTGCCAGAAAAAACAAAAATTGGACTAATTGATGGAATATACAATGGATTGCTTTCAACTGCAAAAAAGCACGGAATTGAAATAGTTGGTGGCAACATTACGCATGGAAAACAGCTTGCAATTGATTTGACACTGCTTGGCGTTACAACCAAAAAAAAGCTGTTACTTAGAGGCAATGCAAAGCCAGGCGACTATGTATGCGTAACAGGAAACCTCGGCGATTCACGAGCCGGATTGCTGTGCTTTCTTAAAAACATTCCAGGATTCAGCAAAGTAAAAAAGAAATACCTTGAACCAAAAGCCCAGCCAAAAAAAGCAAAAAGAATTCTTGGAAAAGCGAATGCAGCGATTGATGTAAGCGACGGCCTTGCATCGGAAATAAGAAACATTTGCACTCAAAGCAGGTGTGGTGCTGTCCTGTACTATGAAAAAATCCCTGTTTCAAGTGAGGCAAAAAAGGTAGCGGAAATGCTGGGACTCGATTCAAAAGAATTAGCGCTTTTTGGCGGTGAAGATTTTGAATTAGTATTTACTGTTCCAGAAAAAAAATTCAAAAAAGGAATGGGAATTGTAGTTGGCAGGACTACAAAAGAAAGAAAAATATTTTTGCAAAAAAAAGGCGTTAAAAAGCCTCTTAAAAGGTTTGGATATGACCATTTTAAGGAAAACATTGAAAAGGTGAAAACTAAATGATTGCATTTTTTGCAACTGTTTTTGCTTCAATTTTTATATTGCTGACGCCTCTTGCAGCGCTTCCCGTGTTTATTGCATTTCTTGAAAGCTTCAGCAAGAAAGAAAAAAAGAAAATAATAAAAAAAAGCGTTTTAATTGCACTTCTTTTGTTTTATGCTTTCAGTATTTATGGAAAACTTTTCTTTGATTTTCTCGGGGTTAAAATGCATTCCTTTAAAATCGCGGGCGGAATCCTTTTGCTGGCAATATCTCTCGGAATGCTTTTGGAAAAAAACAAAGCCGAAAAACCCGAAAAGAAAAAAAGCAAAGGAATTACAGGAGAAAGCATTGCAATAACGCCTCTTGCAATACCGGTTCTCACTGGCCCTGGCACAATAACCGCGGGAATAATGCTTTTTGGCAAGGTTTTCGAGTATTCAGTGAACGAAATGTATGGTTTCATAATTGCATTCATTGCTGGTTCTTTTCTGGCTTATCTGGCAACGTATTTAATTCTTTCAAGGGCACCATTGGTAACAAAAGCTATTGGACCGTTTGGAGAAAAAGTGATTGCAAAGGTAATGGGTCTGGTGCTATTGTCAATTTCAGTGCAGTTTATTTTAAACGGAGTGCAGGCATTCATTACTTCATTGGGTTAAGGTGTTTTTATGGGTTCCATTAAGGCAAAGTTTTCCCAGTTTGCTTCCCGCGTGGGAAGCATAATCCGGAGAAAAAAAACCAAAACAGAAAGCATTGAAACAATTGAAGAATCCAACAAAAAAGAAGACAATCTTATAATTGAAAACCCAAAAGAGGAAAAAGAAGATAAAAGGATTAAAATTGTTGAAATGCGTTCAAGGCTTCCAAGAAAAGAAGAAGACAAAAGCAAAGCATTGAGTGTTGCAGAGCAAATGGAGGTCGAACGCTTTGTTCAAACAATCAAGGAAGAAAAAGTAAAGTATTCAGAGGAAGAACTGCGAATTGTGTTAAGAGAAGAAGGTTTTAATGAAAGAGTGATTGAAGAAATTGTGAACAGGCTGGTCAAAAAAGATTAGGATGCCTCACCGATCTCCCATTCCAATTCAATGGAAGAACTCTCCAGTTTAATCCACTCCCTTATTATTTCATCCTGCTTTCGCTTCATTCTTCTTTTTTCATTTTCTTCAAAGGCATAAGGCATAAAACCAAGGAAATTCAAACAGCGAAAGATTAATTAATTTAACTTTTTTGCCCTTTAAAAAAAACCTGATAAAAATTGTTTAATTTATTTCAATTTTTTTCCAGCGTATTCTGCTTTGCCTTGGCTGTTCAAGTATTCCTCTATTCGCAGCAATTGATTGTATTTTGCTGTTCTTTCAGAGCGGGCTGGTGCTCCAAACTTGGATTGCAGTGCGCCAATGCCAACAACCAAATCAGCAATAAATGAATCGCTTGTTTCACCACTCCTGTGAGAAACAACGACACGCCAGTTGTTATTGAAAGCAAGGCGCGCTGATTCCAGTGATTCACTCAAGGAACCAATTTGGTTCACTTTCAACAACAAGGCATTGCATGCATTCAATTCAATTGCTTTTTTTATTCTGGCAGGATTTGTGACAAGCAAGTCATCTCCAATTATTTGCCTTTTTTTGCCGAGTTTTTTTGTTATTTCCCGCCAGCCTGTCCAGTCATCCTCTGCAAGCGGGTCCTCAAAAGAGAAAACATTGAATGTTTTGCCCAAATCACAATAATAGTCAATTAGCTCCCCTGAAGAATAATTTTTTCCCCACAACGTGTATTCTTTTCCGTTGAAGAATTCGGATGCAGCTGCATCCAGTGCAAGAACTATTTTTCCAGAATAACCGCTTTCTTCAATTGCCTTGCTTATTGCTTCAAATCTTTCATTAGTGTTTTTTAAAGGCGGCACAAAACCCCCTTCATCTCCCACCAATACTGCTCTTGAACCCAACCCTGCTGCAAGGTTATTTTTTAGTTCATGGTAAACTTCAACACTCATTTCAAGGGCTTCAGAAAAACTTTTAGCTTTAATGGGCATTATTAAATGCTCTTGAATGTCGTTTTCAAATCCAGCGTGTTTTCCACTGTTTACAATGTTCATATGTGGCACTGGCAAAACAAAGTTTTTGTTTTCACTTAATTCACCCAAATACTGAAACAATGGCTGGGCTTTCTCTAATGCTCCAGCTCTTGCCACTGCAAGGGAAACTGCAAGGATTGCATTGGCACCAAGCCGTGACTTATTTGGAGTGCCATCCAATTCAATCATTAAAGAATCTATTTCTTTTTGATTGCATGGATTTAACCCGATTAATTTTGGCCTTATTATTTTTTGAATGTTTTCCACCGCTTTTGTTACGCCTTTTCCATGAAACTGTTTTCCGTTATCCCTTAATTCCAGTGCTTCATGTTTTCCAGTGGATGCCCCACTTGGAACCATTGCTTTAAAATAACCCTTTTCCGTTTTAATTTCACATTCAACTGTTGGATTACCACGGCTGTCCAAAACATAACGGCTTTTTACTTCCAATATTTCACTCATTAACAACACTGTCCTTTTTTAAACATTCAAAGTAATTTTTGCAAGCATAGATTTATAAGAATTAAACAATTAATCTCTATTGCTTTAAAAGCTTTAAAGGGATAAAAAAATGAAAAATTCAACAATTGTTGTTTTTTCTGGTTCAGCTAATCCATTGCTTGGGAAAGAAATTGCAAAAAAAGCAAAAGCAAAGCTTGGAAATTTAAAAATTGAAAAATTTCCAGATGGGGAAAGCTATTGTCGCTTTGATGAAGATATTGCTGGAAAAAAGGTTTTCATTATTCAATCAGTTTGTCCACCGGTAAGCGAAAACTTGGTGGAATTACTGCTTATATTGGATGCAGCTAAAAGAATGAAACCAAAAAAATTAATAGTTATAATTCCATACTATGGATATGCACGCCAAGACCGCATTGTAAAAAAAGGAGAACCTGTTTCAGCTCAACTTGTTGCCCGTGCCATCAAACTCGCAGGAGCTGATGGAGTGATTGCGCTTGACCTGCATTCAAAAGCAGTGGAAAAATTCCTAAAACCAAAAAAGCATTTAAAGGCATTGCCAACTATTGCTGCATATTTTCGAAAAAAGAAAATTAAAAAACTCGTTGTAGTGGCTCCGGATTATGGAGCTTTAAAAAATGCAAAAAAACAAGCAAAAGTGCTAAAAGCAAAAACTGCAGTCATTAAAAAAAAGCGCTTGAGTGGAAAAAAAGTCAAAATGGAAGGCATTGAAGGAAACGTACATGGAAAAAACTGTGTTATAATTGATGACATTATTAGTACTGGTGGAACAATGGCTCAAGCTATTCGCCTTCTAAAAAAGCATGGTGCAGAAAATGTTTACGCTGCAGCAACACACGGCTTGTTTGTTGGACCATGCATTAAAAGGCTTAATGCTGCAAAACCGAAAGAAATAATTGTAACAAACTCTATTCCACAAAAAGAGCACTGCAAAAAACTGAAAAAACTCAAAGTTGTAAGTATTGCTTCATTGCTTGCAAAAGAAATAAAATAATCAATCAAAATAAAGCCCTTGAAGCCCTGTTTCTTCCTCGTGTTTTCTCAAAAGCTTTAAATTTGATTTTGCGAGAACAATTTCATTCGTTACATGCACTTTTGCTTTTCCCAAGTGACCGCCTTTAAGGGAGTGATTTTCTCCAGCCAAAGCAGCATGGAAATGAAAATGGTACTCTCCGTTTTCTTGTTGCATTATAATGCCACTCAATGCAACCAATTCATGTGGTTCTGGAAAAAAGTCCTCCAAGTAAGCGCCTTTTCCCTTGAAATAACCCAAAGAGAATTCTTTCAACATTCCAACAGCTGAAACAACTGCAGCAGATTGTACACTGCAACTCTTGCATGCTTTTTCAAGCGCTTTAAACAAGTCCTCGTCTTGTTTTAGGCGGACAAAAATCAATCCATTGCTTTCCCTGAAATCCATTCGGTTCACCTTTAAAGCAGTGATTATACAATTTAGTTGTTATCAATTTTTATAAATTTCCTAAAAAACAACAATTTTATGAAAGAACTTGTTTTGTTGGGAGTAATACTGGTTTTTGTTGGAGTAATAGCGATTCTTATAGGCACAATTCTTGGAATTAGTGCTGAAAACATAAAAACAGAATCAATGGGAATAATAATGATTGGCCCGCTACCAATAATGTTCGGCTCAAAGCGCTTGCTATTGCCACTGGCAATAACTGCAATAATTCTAATGGCTTGTTTTTATTTGTTCTTCTGGAAACATTAATAGGAAAATTTTAAACAATAAACATCACTGCCTTCTTACAGTGAAATGAAAACATTATTAGAAAAAAGAACTCATTCCCAAACACATTAAAATTCTTTCACAGCACTAGTTTTTATTAAAATTTTTCTGGTTTTAGCATGCCCATTTCTTTCCAAAAAGAAAAGCACTCGGATGCAGAAATATTCCAAAGCCTGAATCCATTACTTGCCGGGTGGTTCATGCACGAGTTTGGCTCTTTTACGGAGCCACAGCGTTATGCAATATTAAACATTCACAATTTGCAAAACACTCTAATCACTGCTCCAACTGGAACCGGCAAAACCCTGAGTGCTTTTACAGCAATATTGAGTGAACTGATTACTTTGTCCGAATTAGAGCAATTGGAGGACAGGGTTTACTGTGTTTACATTTCTCCGCTTCGCGCACTCTCCAATGATATTGAAAAGAATTTAAACCAACCGCTTCGAGCAATAAAGGAAGCTGGAAAAAAAATCGGAAAAAAAATAAATGTCAGGGTTGCAGTGAGAACCGGTGACACGCCTCAAAGCGAACGTGCAAAAATGCTCAGAAAGCCACCGCACATCCTTATTACAACACCGGAAACAATAGCCATATTGTTGAACTCCCCTAAATTCAGAGAAAACTTTCGCCAAACCAAATGGGCAATAGTGGATGAAATTCACTCGCTTGCATCAAACAAGCGCGGTGTCCACTTATCGCTTTCCCTTGAAAGACTGCAGGTTTTGAATCCAGCAATATGCAGGATTGGATTGAGTGCAACCATTTCTCCCTTGGAGGAAGTGGCAAAATTTTTAGTTGGAATGAAAAACGAGCGCGAAGAACGGAACTGCAAAATTGTAAACGTTCAATTCCTAAAACAATTGGACCTAAAAGTAATTAGTCCACTTTCAGATTTAGTGAATACCTCTCAGGAAGAAATCTCCAAAAAACTTTATGAAAAACTTGATGAATTAATACAACAACACCGTTCAACCCTTATATTCACTAACACTCGCTCTGCAACAGAACGAGTTGTCAACCACTTAAAGGAAAAATTTCCAGGAAAATACGAAGGAAAAATCGGAGCACATCACTCTTCTGTGAGCAGAGCAAAGCGTTTAAGCATTGAAGATAGACTAAAAAAAGGCGAATTAAAAGCAGTTGTGTGCTCTACCAGTCTAGAGCTCGGAATTGACATTGGATTCATTGACTTGGTTGTATTGTTAGGAAGCCCGAAAAGTATCGCAAGAGCACTGCAGCGCATTGGCCGCTCTGGTCACAGATTGCATGATACAATTAAAGGCAGAATAATTGTATTGGACCGCGATGACTTAGTTGAATGCTCTGTGCTATTAAAGCATGCAAAAGAACAAAAACTTGACAGAATTACAATTCCAAAAAATTGCCTGGATGTTTTGGCGCAACAGATTTATGGCATTGCAATAGCTGACAGAATACAGGAAAAAGAATTGTTTGAATTGGTAAGAAAAAGCTACTGTTATGCGAAACTGGAAAAAAAAGATTTCAATGACGTGATTGATTATTTGAGCGGCGAATATTCAAAGCTCGAAGCACGCAGCGTGTATGGAAAAATATGGTTTGATAAAGAAACTGGAATGATAGGAAAAAGAGGAAAACTTGCAAGAGTAATTTACATGACAAATATTGGAACAATTCCAGACGAAGCAAGAGTGAAAGTAAAAATTGGAAATGAAACAATTGGACACATTGATGAAGCGTTCCTTGAAAGAATGAAAAAAGGCGATGTCTTTGTGCTTGGCGGAGAGAAATACAGGTTTTTGTATGCTCGGGGAATGACCATTCAAGTAAGAGCAGAGGAGTTCAGGCCTCCAACAATTCCAAGCTGGGTTTCAGAAATGCTTCCATTGAGTTTTGATTTGGCAAACGAAATTCAGAAATTCAGAAAATTAATGGAAGAAAAACTGAAACTGGGACAGAAAAAAAAAGAAATCATTGTATTTTTGCAGAAATATTTGTACTGTGATAAAAATGCCGCAGAAGCAATTTATAATTATTTCAACGAACAGTTCAGATATGCAAAAATTCCGCACTCAAAGCGGTTGCTCGTGGAACAGGTAAAGGAAGGCTATGAGAACTCGTTAATTTTTCACTCTCTTTATGGCAGGAGAGTGAATGACGCGTTAAGCAGGGCATTCGCATGGGCTTTTTCAAAGATAGTGCACAGTGATGTAATGGTGAGCATTAACGACAACGGTTTTGTTTTAACAACAAATAAAAAAATGCCCTTTGAAGCAGCATTCAAAGTGCTGGAAAAAAATGATTTAGAAATAGTGCTAAAAAAAGCCATAGAAGAATCAGAAGTATTAAAGCGCAGGTTCAGGCATTGTGCTACTCGTGCACTAATGATTTTACGCAACTATAAAGGAAGGGAAAAAAGTGTTGGCAGGCAACAAATGAGCTCGCGCTTGCTTTTGAGTGCAGTAAAACGCATTGATTCAGAGTTCCCAATCTTGAGGGAAGCACGCAGGGAAGTAATGCAGGATTTAATGGATTTAAAGAATGCAAAACTCGTGCTTGAATGGATCAAAAAAGGAAAAATAAAAGTTGAAAAAATTCAACTTAACACGCCGAGTCCATTTGCGTTCAACATTTATGCAATGGGCCGTTCGGACATCGTAAAAATGGAGTCACGGATTGAATTCATTAAAAGAATGCATGAAAGAGTGCTCAAGGAAATCGGCAAGAAAAGTTAGCTAAAGCCAAGCTTGCCCGCAAGTTCAAGTATGCGTTCACCAAGCCGCTTTGCTGCACTTATGGCTTCAGCGTCCTGTAATATTTTTCCTTCGTTGAATGCAAAGCCACAAACACCCCTGTTTGCTGGAATCATTTCATGCTTTAAAAAAAATGCATTTATTGCAGTTACAGCGCTTTCAAGACCATAACGCTTGCCCACAACAACTGCTCCACCGATCTTGTTTTTGAGTCTTCCTCTTATGCACCATGTTCGGTCAATGAATGCCTTTAACTGGGCTGAAACATTGTTGAAAAAAACCGGGCTGCCAAGCACAACCACATTGCTTTCAAAGAGCATTGGAATAATGGTTTTTTTCATGTCATCCTTGATAACGCAATCATTTAAACTCTGGCAAGCCCTACAGGAAGCACAGGGTTTAATATCGTAATCAACGAGTTTAATTAACCTTCCACCGGTTATTGAACGCACTGTCTCTAATAAAACATCTGTGTTGCTGTTTTCCCTTGGACTTCCGGAAACATAGAGGGCTCTCATTAAATCACTTAAAGCTTAAAGAACAAAAAAAATAAAACTACAATTGTAGTTATTGCTCAGGCTTGTTCGCAAAGCAATGCTTTTATAATGCGCCAAAAGCCAAGCCAGCCATTGTTGAATAAATAACAACCAGTGTCACATATACTGCTGTTTTTTTTGTTCCTAAAACTCTTCGGACAACCAACACGTTTGGTAGACTTAAACTCGGGCCTGCTAACAACAAAGCCAATGCTGGGCCTTTGGACATGCCTTTGGCAATCAAAGCTTGGAGTATTGGTATTTCGGTTAGTGTCGAAAAATACATAAAGGCACCAAAAATGGATGCAACCAAGTTCGCTGGCAATGTGTTTTGTCCAACAATGCCTTCTATTAATTCTTGGGGCAAGAGGGGCATTAGAAATCCAGCTATAAACACGCCGATAAAAAGGTAGGGCATTAAAAGCTTTGTGAAACTCCAGGTTTCCTTTAACCACTCTTTTGTTGTTTCTTTGCGGAATTTAAAAACAACCAGTATGGCAGTTGTTAATGTAAAAAATAACATTAAGCTGTATTTTAGCAATTTGTCAATTTGCAGACCATTTACAATTAAAACCATTACCATTGAAAAAAAGAAAACCAAGAGAATCCTCTTGCTTAATTTAACTTCTTTGCTTTCCTGCATGAATAGTTCTCCTTTTTTCACTTTTTCCCTGAAAATAAAATCCATAGACAAACCGACCAGTATTGATAAAAGAATGGCAAAAGAAATTCTGGCTAAACCAATATGCAAACCAAGCACGCTAATTGTGAGAAACATTGCAGCAATGTTTATCGCCGGCCCTGAAAACAAAAAGGTTATTGCCGGACCTAAACCTGCACCTCTTTTTCTTATTCCTGCAAACAAAGGCAGTATCGTGCAAGAACAAACAGCCAAAATTGAACCAGAAACAGATGCAATTGAGTAGGAAACATATTTCTTGGTTTTATGGCCAAGGTATTTCAGTATTGCTTCCTTTTTAACAAAAACACTTATGGCTCCAGCAATAAAAAAAGCTGGCAACAAACAGGTTAAAACGTGTTGTTGTGCATAATCGTGCAATAAATTAAATCCACTGAGAATAGCATTATTAAAAATATTGCTATTAGTAGGCATAAAGTAGAATCCCAAAAACAATAATGCAATTAACAAAAATATGTTTCTTTCTTTCATGCTTCAAACCATCCTTTTATTTTATTGCCAAATTCAGGCAAATCATCAAAAGGCGCCTGAAATATTCTTTTAATCATCTTCTCACTTGGAATGCTCTCTGATTACTTCAAGCAGTTTTTCATCACTTCCCGGTATGCCGATATAAACTGGTTTATCATTAACCAGCAATGCAGGGCTTCCCATAATGCCACGGTTGACCAACTCATTAACATCTTTAATGTATTCAATTTCTGCATCAATCTTTCCCTCTTCTTTAAGCCTTTTAACCTTGCCATACAATGCCTCACAGGTAGGACAACCAGAACCAATTATGGAAATTTTCATTTTTCTCACCCTCCTTTAAAAAATTTTTTAATTTTTGGCTTTTCCTTTAGGAGAAACCAATTCTGATAGAATTTTCTTTACTTTGGGGTTTGAAACCCGGTAGTAAACCTTTTTGCCATCTCTTCTTGACTCAACAATTCCAAAACTTTCAAGCTTTGCCAACTGAATTGAAACCGTTGATTGTGCCCTTTTTACAAAGGGAATTATTTCACAAACGCATTTTTCACCGTCAAGAAGAAACTCAACTATTTTCAACCGGGTTTCATCACACAATGCCTTAAATATTCGAAGCGATTCTTTCATATCATTATATTTAAACATATCAATATATAAATTTATTGTTTATTGGGGGAATTAATTAGCAGAACTGTTGTTCAGTCCAACAACCTCTTGGTTCCTTCTAGTTTTTGGATTTTGTGAATGTCCATGCTGGCTTCAAGACAGCCAATATATTTGCCTTCTTTGTCTCGCAGAGCAAAATACCTAATGTAAAAAATCACCAAAGGAAATAAGGAAAGAATGCATTTAAAAACCTGCAGCTAATTCTTTAAAGTGTTACTCTCTGTGAAACCATTTCCTTATTATTTTTTCAGCTGGCTTGTTTCTGTATTCCCAGCCTTTGTACACTGGAATAAAATAACCATTAACTTCATTCCATGTTTTGTCAAAAAACAAATCGTAAAAGTCAGCTTGTGAGTCAAAAGAAACAGTGAAAAAATCCGTTGGCCAGCCCTGTGGATTATTCTTCATGTTTTCTGCAGCAATTGGCTCCCACCAATAATAGTCAGGTCCCGTGAAAGCCCCTGCATTAAACAATAAATACTTATTGCCGGAATATGCCTTTTTCAAGTTAAGTAATTCTTCATTGATTAATTGCTCAATCCATTCAGGATGCTCAACAATATCAGAAGTGCAGGTTAGCCCGCCATCCGCAACATAGTCATAACCAGTCAAATTATAAATGTTCTCTTTAGCACCTTGGACTTCAAAGGCAATCTTGCCATGGAATTTTTCTTTTATTCCGGGCAATATTTCTTGTGCCCAAATGGAAACATTTTTGGTTTTATAAGATAATAATTGGGGCTCGTTTACAGGGCAAAACATTTCAATATCATAGTCCTCAGCAATAAGGGCCCATTTCAACACAAGGGGGGTGAGTTCATCTAATAATTGTTTCGTGCTTGTTTCCTTGGAATGTGGTTTAATGCCACTCTCAGGGTGAGCTGGATTCAATATCAAAAATGTTTTAATTCCATTTTTGTGGAATTCATTTATTGAATTTTTTATTTCATTTTCATCCTCACAGACATAGAAACCTTTATCCCTGCATACCTTTACACCAATTGCAACAATATTAATTCCGTCCAATTTTAGTCTTTCAATATCATGCAAAGCATTGCGGGTTTCCCTTAAAAAAGGCATCCATATTCCCTTGTATTTTGTTATTTTTATAGCGGGGGATTTAATGACTAAATTTGTTACTTGGTTGCCTGTTTGCACTCCTGTTTGCACTTCAATTGAATTAAAAAAATAAAAAAAAACAAAAATTGAAATAACAAAAATTAGCACAATAAACATTACAATCCTGTTTTTCATACTAAACAATACTATAACATTCTTAATAAAACCATATTTTACGTTTAAAGCATTAAAGCAAAACATAAATTAAGCTTTCTGGAAAGATTTGTAATATGATGCCAGAAATAATTCCAGGAATCAGAATTTCTGGATTAGGGCTTTATTTGGAAAAAGAAAAAACGCTGGTCATTGCAGACTTGCATTTAGGTTATGAAGAAATGCTGAACAAGCAAGGCATTTTAATTCCGAGAACCAATTTTAGGGAAATAAAAAAAAAGCTCTCTGCGATGCTAAAGGGACTGCCGCCACTAAACAAAATAGTAATAGACGGCGACCTAAAGCACGAATTTGGAAACATAAGCAAACAGGAGTGGCGCGAGGTCATTGAAATAGTGCAGTTTTTGTCTCGGAAATGCAAAGAATTGGTGCTCATAAAAGGAAACCACGATACAATTCTAGGCCCATTAGCCAAATGGGAAAAGCTGGAAATAAAGGATTACTTATACATAACAACGAATTCCGTGTTGGTCCTGCACGGGCATAAATTGAGTAATAGTAAAAATTTTAAGAAGGCAAAAACCCTTGTGATTGGTCATGAGCACCCGGCTGTTTCATTGCGCGAAGGAGTTCGCTCCGAGCTCTACAAGTGCTTTTTAAAGGGAAAATTCAATGGAAAAAACCTCGTTGTGCTGCCGAGCCTCAATCAGGTTTCTGTGGGAACGAACGTGATGAGCGAGAAGCTACTGAGCCCTTTCCTCCAGCGCTCTCTGAGCGAATTCGAGTGCTGGCTTGTGGAAGATAAAGCTTATTACTTTGGAAGTTTAGGGGAATCACTGCTAAGAAAGGTTTAAAAGGATAACTAATTGTATAATTATATTAGTGGTATAATATGGCTGAGGTTATTGTTACAGCGAGGAAATGGGGAAATAGCATTGGCGCAACACTTCCCGCTGAAACTGTCAAAAAGGAAAAAATCAAGCCAAACGACAAACTTGTCTTGGAAGTGAGAAAAATTGTCCCAATAAAGGAACTGTTTGGGACATTTAAAACCAATAAATCCACACAACAGATTAAAGACGAATTGAGAGCCGGGTGGGACTAATGGGGCTTTTCTTTGCAGATACCTATGCAATAATCGACTACCTTAAAGGGAATAAAAAATATAAAAAGTACTTCGAAGAGAATGAAGTAATTACAACCAGATTAAACCTTATGGAAGTATATTACAGCGCATTACTTGAAGTAACAGAAGAATTGGCTGAAACTTACTACGATTCTTACTTGGGAAAATGCACTGATCTTGAAGATGAAACCATTAAGAGAGCAATGAAATTCAAGTTTAAAGAAAAGGCAAAACGAATATCCTACGTCGATGCAATTGGCTACCAAATAGCACTTGAAAAAAACATAAAATTCCTAACAGGCGACAAACAATTCAAGGGACTGAAAAACGTTGAGTTTGTGAGATGACAGGAATATGAGTGCTGGCTTGTAGAAGACAAAGCTTATTACTTTGGAAAACTCAAAGAATTAGAAAGGAAATTTTGCTACTAAATATTCCAATTCACTTTGTTGAAAAATATTCTGAAATTACCTTTTCCGCTGGACTGTCTTTAATGTTCGCAAAAATGCTTTCTTCTTCCATGTTCCAATTCATTATTAAAATGCCTGAACAATTTACTTCACTTGATTCGAGAATTTCAAAAAGTGACTTGAAGAATTCAGCTTGCTCTTTCCGTTTTTTTTCATTTGCTGGTTTAATTCCATAAATCCACACTTCGCTTATATACCATGGCCTATTTTGCTTTTTACTTAGTTCTTGCATTATTCCAATTGCCTCTTTAGTGCTTTTAACAAATTGTTGCTTGCTTACTTTATCAATCTGTGCACCTATAAGCATTCCCACTAAGTCAAAACCAGATAAATTCAAATCAAGAACAGAGTCTTTTACACCAACAAAAACATCTCCAAGCTGGGTTGCCAGTTTGCCTTTAAAAAACTTTCTTGCAGTAGCTGAATATTTCTTATAATAATCGTTTAACAATTGAACTGTTTCTCTTTCCTGCAATTGAATCCCTGAATCCATTCTAATAACATGGTCTAATTCACCGCATGGATTAAGATATTCAAATTTGTATTTTTCTGCCAGTTCCGAAACCATTGCAACAATTCCATTCCATTCATTTAAGGCATTTACTAATTCTTGTTTATTCTTAAATCCTTTTTCGGGAAAAAAACCAGCACTTAAATGAACTGCTAACCCTTTTTTCTTTGCAAGCACTCCATCAGACATTGTTGCTCGTAAAAAATTGTCAACCGTTTCAAAATCCGGGCCAGGTGGTTTAAATTGTCCATTTCGGTAAACAAACGTAAGCCTTATCTCATAAACATTAACATTAATTCTTTCTTTCATTGAAAAATTATCCTCAATTATTTGTCTCGCTTTATAACCTCTTTCACCAATCCAAAGACCTTTTGCAACAGCTCCTTTAAGAAAAGAAACATTTTTTCTCTCTAAGTCATTTGCACTAGCATTAATCAAATACCAAGAAGGCATTTCATGCCAATCAAAGTTTTCAAGAGAAACCATTCCCTTCGAATGATTTTGCATTACTGACTGCCCAAAACCAG
The DNA here is from genome assembly GCA_017608575.1 of Candidatus Iainarchaeum sp. Taxonomy (GTDB): domain Archaea; phylum Iainarchaeota; class Iainarchaeia; order Iainarchaeales; family DTGL01; genus JAFCFP01. The sequence goes on from JAFCFP010000002.1 coordinate 44,248, forward strand.
AACCATTCCTTTCGCTTACTGTTTCTCTATGGAATGAAAAAAAATTGTGTGGAATTTCAACACAGCCAAAAAGAAAAACAAAAACAACAACGCCAACTAAAAAACTCTTAAACAAACCCCTTTTTCCAACAGCACACATGCAAAAAAATTAAAATAAAAGTAATTAAAAATAATTATACAACTTCAAATCATTCCACCGGCTCAAACCATGCAGTGAAATGCCTTAAAGGACCTTCACCTTTTACAATCCTGTAACCATGCACTGAATCCTTTCTCTCAGCAATACATTTATGCACTTCAATTACGTCATCCATGTGAGCGTTAGTGTAAACCCTGCGGGGAATCGCCAAACGCGTTAGTTCCAATTCAGGGAAATGCATTTTTCCCTGCTCATCTTTTTCAGCAAACATTACCGAACCAATTTCCACTGCCCGAATGCCTCCCTCGCGATACAATTCAATTGTAAGCGCTTGACCCGGGAACTCTGCCTGTGGAATGTGCGGCAAAAAAGTTTTTGCTTCAACATAAACCGCGTGACCGCCAGCAGGCCACACAACCGGAATACCTGCCTTTTTCAAGCCAGAAGCAAGGTATTGAGTTTGAGCAATCCTGCTCTGCAAGTAGTTTTCATCCAATCCCTCCAAAATGCCACGCGCTAATGCTTCAAGGTCACGTCCAGCCAAACCACCATAAGTTGGAAATCCTTCCATTAGAATAAGGCGAGCCTTGCATTTCTCAAACCAATCATGGTTATTCATTGCAAGTATGCCGCCAATATTCACTATTGCATCTTTTTTGCCTGAAAAAGTGCAACCGTCAGCATAAGAAAACATTTCTTGAGCAATTTCCAATGGGCTTTTATCAGAATAACCTTTCTCTCTAGTTTTAATAAAGTATGAATTTTCAGCATAACGACATGCATCAATGAAAAAAGGTTTTTTGAAATCCTTGCAAATCTCGCTTACTTTGCGAATGTTTTCCATTGAAACCGGTTGACCGCCACCGGAATTGTTTGTCACAGTTAACATTACTAATGGGACATTGTCAGAATTCACTGAAAGAAATTCTTCCAGTTTTTTTACATCCATGTTTCCTTTGAATGGCCTGTCTTCAAAAGGCTTTGATGCATCCTTGCAGGGAAGGTTCACTGCCTTGCCGCCATTTGCCATTATGTTTGCACGCGTTGTATCAAAATGCATATTATTTGGCACTAACATTCCGGGCTTAATTATTGACGAAAACAATACGTTTTCAGCTGCTCTTCCTTGATGACAAGGCAAAAAATGCTTAAATCCAAAAACCTTTCTAACCACTGATTCCAAGTTTTGAAAATTCCTGCAATTGGCATAAGCTTCATCACCCAACATTATGCCAGCCCATTGATTTTGAGACATTGCTCCAGTGCCAGAATCAGTTAACAAATCAATGTAAATATCTTGAGAGCGGACATTGAAAATATTAAAATGCGCTTCTTTAATGCGTTGTTCTCGTTCTTGGCAGGACAAAATTTTAACCGGTTCAACCATTTTAATCCTAAAAGGCACAACCATTACTTGATTCCTCCTTCACTAAAACGCTTAATTGCTTCAAGCAAGTTATCCACTAATTGAGGCAGTCTTTCAATTGCATCCTTTTCTTTCAATATTTCTTCCGGTTTCTCTTTCCCTATAAGGTAAACTATGTCCAGTGTTCTAATTCCAAGCGCGTGGAAATAACTACGAATGCATTCAGCATTGTGCTCTATTCCTCCACCCAAAGGAGAAGCACCAATTGAAACAATGCTTGCAAATTTTTTTGAAAACTTGCTTGTTTGGCCAAAAAAAACATCCGTTCTGTCAATAAAATTCTTCAAAATGCCCGGAGGCATTCCGAAATAACTTGGAGAAACAAAAATATAAGCAGAAGCAGTTCTAAATTTTTCCAACAATTTGGGCATGTCATCTTTCGCTTTATCGTGACCTTCATGCCATGGCTGAATGTTTTTTTCACTCAACAAAACAAGCTCCGGCACAGCTTTTCCTTCAAGCAATTCAACAAGTTTTCTTGAAACCATTTCAGAATTTGCCTTTCGCGGACTACCGCACACAATTAAAATCCTGGGTTCTTCTTTCATGAAACAATTTTAATCAAAAAACAATAAAAAACAGTGCCTTATTCTATTACTTATCAAACCAGTAAAGGGGCTGTGGTGTAGTTTGGTCGAGCATACCAGCTTCGGGAGTCAAAAAACTACGTTTTTGACACTTTTCCTTAAAATAAACGACCGGAAAAGCTGGCGACTTGGGTTCGAATCCCAACAGCCCCGCTCTGCTTTTTCTTTTTCAAAAAAAAGGCTAAGTTGCCTAAAAGTTGAAGAGCAAGAACAATGATTTGGAAAAGAATTCAAACCACAAATGGAGCTCGAAAGACTCATTCCTGTTCTTCTGTGAAGAATTCGAGTTTTCCGCATTTAGTGCAATGGTAAATGAACAAAGAGCTTGCTTTTTCCAGTAAGTCCTCTGATAAAAACATTGAAAGCATTGGATAATCCGCGAGGGAAAATTCTTGCAATAATTTCATTTTTCCATTACAATTAGGGCATTTCATTATAAAGCACCCAGCAAAGTTGACAGTAACAATGCAATCATTCCAGCCAAAAGCATTTTGGCTCCCATTAAATAAAATGGCTGTTTTGAAATTGCTCCCAAAAAAACGCCAAGAAAAAACAATAAAGCCAGAGCAATACTGATTGATGCATAAATTGCCATCATAATTCCAATAAAAGAAAAGTGAGCCAGAATAAAGGGCGATGTAATTATTAAAGCCATTAGAAAAGGCGACAAGCCGTTAACTAAGGCTGCTTCAGTTGCCAAAACCCTTGTTGCTCTACCCAAGCGGGATTTTTTAAGAGAGTGCAGCATTCCTTTTTCGAGTTCGTGCAATTCACGCATTCTTTCAGCTCCTTCTGCCAAATACGCTGAAGAAAAACCAGAAATGAACAAAGCAAAAGCAGTGGATAACGCGGTTATAATGAAAATTTTGGGTTCTTGCACTTGCGCCATAAAGGCACCCATTATTACGCCGATTGATGTAAGAGTTCCATCAAATGCATTCATTGCAAAATAGCGGCGCAGCATCTCCCCAATGTTTGACATCTTGTTAATTTTGTTGAGCTCGCGTAAAAAACGAAGAGACATTTATTTACCTCAATTTACCTCAGTGAGAGTATTCTGCTTCTTCGACTATTTTTGAACCCTTTTTTCCAGTGGAAACCTTGTCAACGCTGTGAATTGTTCCGCCATTGTCTTCAATTAAAGCGTTGAGTTTTTCAAAATTAATATCAGTGCCTTCAACTGTTATTTTCACGTTTTCCACTTTTTTGTCTATTTCAATAAGGGTGATATTGCACCCTGTTACTCCAGGCAACAAGGCTATTTCCTTGCTTAAAGCAACCATTCCTGGCTTGTGTGGTTTAAGAACATCCAAAACCAGTCTTTTAACATACACTGACATTCTGTATTAATGTAGCAATAAAGGAATTTAAACCTTTCATGTGCTTTTTTGGAAAAAAACCATAGAAACAGGGAGCGGTAGAGCTCACTAAAAAAAGTGTTCCGCAAACTTTAAAAATTCCTGTGCACTATTTGGTTTAGTGGTTGGATTGAAAGGAAAAAGCCTGCTTAAAAGCATTTCAGCAAAAATGAGTGGAGAATTTTACACACCAATTCCCAAGGGATACAAAGTAGGCAGGACAAAATATGTAATTGTTACCGGCTCTGTAATGAGTGGTCTCGGAAAAGGCACTTTGACTAGTTCTTTATGCAAATTGTTCGCTGACCTTGGACTGAACGTTGAACCAATTAAACTCGAAGCATACTTGAATGTTGACGCCGGCACACTGAATCCTTTCAGGCACGGTGAAGTGTTTGTATTGGATGACGGCACTGAAACAGATATGGACCTGGGAAGCTATGAAAGGTTTGTGGACAAAAACTTGAGCAAAGAAAACTTTGTTACAAGTGGAAAAATTTATCAGCGAATAATTGAAAAGGAAAGAAAAGGCGGTTATCTGGGAAGGGATGTGCAGTTTATTCCGCATGTAACAGGAGAAATAAAAAAAGTGCTCCGGGACTTGGCAGTGAAAAAGAAACCAGATATAATTGTTATTGAAATTGGTGGAACAGTTGGAGACTATGAAAACATGTTTGCATTGGAAGCAATACGCGAGTTAATGTTTGAAGAAGGGCCCAACAATAGCTGTTTTGTGAATGTTACTTATATTATTGAACCTCCAAGTTTGGGGGAATTTAAAAGCAAGGCAGCACAGCTCGGCATAAGAAGGCTTGCCAGCATGGGCATTCAACCAGACATAATTATTTGCAGGTCTCATTCACCGATTCCAAAAACAGTGAGGGAAAAAATAAGCATTAATAGCAGTGTTCCAATGGAACACGTAATTGGAGTGGAAGACATTGAAAAAATATATGAATTGCCATTGGAATTAAGAAAACGCGGAGTTGACAAAAAAATAATTGAAATCGTTGAATTGGAAAAAAAAGCAAAAAGAAACGGAAACAAGAGATTGGTTGAATGGACCAAAAAAAATCGTGTTTCAAAAAACGCTAAAAGGATTAAAATCGGTCTTGCTGGGAAATACACTGGAGTGCACGATGCATACATTAGCATTCTTAAGGCACTGGAACACTGTGAGGGAGCATTAAAGGTGAACATTGACATTGAATGGATTGAAACAACCGAAATTGAAAAACACCCAGAAAAATTAAAAGAACTAAAAAAGCTTGACGGCATAATTATTCCCGGCGGATTTGGAAAACGCGGCAGTGAAGGAAAAATATCGGTTGCGGGTTATTGCAGAAAAAACAATATTCCTTACTTGGGGCTCTGCCTTGGATTTGAAGTGGCAGTTATTTCCTTTGCAAGAGATGTGTGCGGTTTAAAAAAGGCAAACAGTACTGAATTTGAAGCAAACTGTGCAGAGCCAGTGATTGACTTGTTGCCAGAGCAATTGCAAATTGAAACAATGGGGGGAAACATGCGCTTGGGTGGACAGGATGTTGAATTAGTGCCTGGAACAATTGCTTGGAAAATACATGGAAAGAAAAAAATTATCCGCAGGAGATTCAGGCACAGGTGGGAATGCAATCCACAATACATTAAAGTGCTTGAAAAACACGGAATGGTTTTTTCCGGCAAATACCCAAAAAAGCCAATAATGCAATTGCTTGAACTTCCAAAACACAAATTTTACATGGCTTCACAATTCCATCCAGAGTTCACTTCCCGCCCCCTAAAACCAGATCCATTGTTTTACCATTTTATAAAGGCAGCAAAAGGGTGAATGCTTGCTTGGAAAACTTAGAAAAAAAACAAAACCACTGCCTGTTTTTCTGGCAAAACCATTTGCTGCAATTGGCATTCACCCAAACATTGTTTCATTTTTGGGAATGCCATTGGCATTAATCGCTGCATTCTTTATTTTTCAACAACACTACTTGCTGGCATTACTGTTTGTAGTGCTTGCAATAACAATGGATTTAATTGACGGCAGCGTTGCAAAGCTCAGCGGAAAAAAAAGCTATTTTGGAAATTACTTGGAAACAATGATTGACAAATACGTGGAATTCTTTTTGTTTGCTGGTTTTGTTTTTGCTTATCCATTGGAAACCGTGCTTGTAGTGGGGTTTTCCTTAATTGAAAGCTATGCAAAGCCACGTGTTGCACTTGTAATCATTGCAGATAACAGAGATTGGCCTGCAATCGGAGAACACGCAGATAAAATGGTTCTATTAATGGCTGGCTTGATTGCGTCGAGTTTTTTTCCAAAAATAATCGGCTTTCAAACAATGCGGTTGTTTTTATGGCTGATTATTGGAATGGTTTTCATTGGTGGAATTCAGCGGATTCTTTATGCTAAAAAACTTATAAGGAATGCAGCAAAAAAAGGCACTATACTGCCATATCTTAAAAAGGGTTTGGGACACAAACCTATAAAATAAACACTCTTATTGGAGGTGTTTTTTAGTGGTTTCATTCGATCAATTTAAGGAAATTGACCTCAGGATTGCAAGGATTTCAAACGTTGAAGAAATTGAGGGAAAAGACAAACTCTACAAGCTCTCAATTGATTTGGGTTCAGAGCAGAGAACAATTGTTGCAGGAATCAAGCCATTTTACAAAAAGGATGACTTGGTTGGAAAAAACATTGTTGTTGTAGCAAACCTTGAACCGGCAACAATTGCTGGAATTAAAAGCGAAGCAATGCTTTTAGCAGCACGAAACTCAGAAAACGGCTATTCACTTGTAACAATTGATTCAAGTAATGTAGAACCAGGAACAAAAGTGGAATAAAACTGCTTTTTCCGTTTTTTTAATTCAAAACAGGCGCATGCATGACTGCAAGAAAACCACGCAAAACAAAATCAAATCAAGCAATTGCCAGTGAAAAAAAAGCACTTGCAAGAATAGCGCAACGTGCGAGGCAAAAACCCAAAAAAAAACGCTTGATTGTGCACTTGGGAAACATTGATGATTTTAGGAAAATTCGTTTGAGTTGGGAGACAAGGGCAAAACCCCGTGAAGCAGCAAAAACTGCTGAATACGCTGACCGCTTTAAAGGCATGCATTTTATTGGCATTGACCAGTTGGAATTAAAAGAAACACTTTCACAAAACTGGACTCAGTTTAAAGCGGATTTCAAGGAAGGGCTTGAAAGACTTAAGGATAACTCAGTTGACCTAATAAGCTCCGAGATGTCTCTTGGTTATTATGGGCCAAAATTTGAAGGCATTAGGCAAAGCCTTAAAGGAAAAGGATACAAAAAGCACACTTACAGAACAATGGAGGTTGCATTCAGGAAACTAAAACGGGGTGGAAAAATTCACATTGTTGTTGCCGGCACTACTTCGGAACTCATTGTAAGAGCATTAAAACGCGCTGGCTTTGAAGAGAAAAAAATAAAAGTGGAGCTTTTGCCACCCACAATGGGCAAAACACGTTGGCTGAAAGGTCCAGCAAGAAAGCAAAGGAAAAGAAAATTTTACCACATTGTAGCAGTAAAATAGGCAAATTTCATCCAAGCATTGAAATCGCCCAAGGCAACGCAATAATTGTTCCAATTGCGGAACCAATATTTGCAAAAACAACCACTAATAAAATCCGCGAAACATTGTTTTTGTACAAGCCACGCAATGAAATTGTGCCAAGCGTTTCAAAGTCCTTTACTTTGGGTGTTCTCTGCTTTGCTTCCATTATTCCAGCAAACCAGCCGGCTGCCAAGAGTGGATGCAATGAGGTTAAAGGTGCAGCAATAAACGCCACAATAATGGATTTCCAGTGAGCTCCAGCCAAAAGCGCTCCAAGCGCTGACAGCGAACCGTTGACGGCAATCCAAAGCCAGAGAATTCCAATTGTTGTGTTTATTCCACGGTAAAGCAATCCAATGGCAAGAATAGTGGCAAAAAACAATGGAACCAGGTATTTTAAGTAATTCAGAGAACTTTTTTTTCTTGGCACATTGTTTAAATGTGAAATGTTTCTCTTTTTGTCAAGGTATTTTTTTATTCCGCCAATGTGACCCGCGCCCACAACTGCAACGATTTTTTTTCCTTTCGCTGCAAGAATCCTGTTTGCTATAAACAAATCCCTTTCATCCACTAAAACCTTTTTAACAGAGGGAAGCTCTTTTCCCAATTCATCCATTAATTCCGAGATAACATCTTTTTGTTTTAGTTCTTCTATTTTTTCCTTTGTTATTTCCTCTCCAATTCCAAACAGGGAAGAAAATACTCCAAAGAATAATTTTAATTTTTCAATAAATGAAAGCTCTGCAAGGGCTCTTCGCAGAGTAATTGAAATGTCCCTGTCCAGCAAAACTAACGGTGTGCCAGTGGCTGTTGCAATTTTTATAGCGGTTTTCATTTCTTTGCCTGGTTCAATGCCGACTTTTTCACCAAGCCTGCGTTGAATGCTTGAAAGCAACAAATTAAACAAAAGCAGGTATGCTTTGCCTTGTTTTATTATGCTGACCAAGTCCAGTTCTCGCCATTTCTTTCCAGAAAGCAGTTGGTGGAAGCGCTGGCTGTCTAATTCAACCCCAATTGCGTCAGGTTTTTCTTCTTCAATTGTTTTTTTAACCAATGAAACGCTTTTTTGGCTTATATGCGCAGTGCCAACAAGGATTATTTCTTTTTTTGCTGTTTTAATTTTTTCAATGCAGTCCATGGAATCACTTCATTAACCCAAGTTTCACGAGGGCAGTATAATTATGCACTTTCCAAGGGGAAATCCTTCCATTAAAAGAGCACTTTCTTTTGAGAATTTTTTTGCGAGCTTCTTCAATTGTTGAAGCGTTCACTTCAACAAAAGCATTTCCTAATTCAATGGAAAAATGCGCATCAGAGCCGGCGGTGAATGGCTTTTTGTGTTGTGCAGCATATCTTTCAGCGAGCTTGTTGGAAAAATTAAACCTGCACCTTGAATTGAACACTTCAATTGCATTCACTTTGCTTAAAACAGAATCAATTCCTTTAAAGCTGTGGAACAAGGGCTTTCTAAAATAATCAAAAGGGTGTGGCACGGAAATAAATGCATCCTGTTCTTTCAAGGCATCAATTACATCACACAGTTCTCCTGCTGGAACTTCTTCTTGCATGAACAAGCCAAGCAATTCACCCAAGTAATTCCTGCCAGAAAAAACCTTTATTTCTTCTCCGAGTATTAATGGCCATTTTTCCTTAATCGCTGCACGCCTGGCTTCACGCCAGCCTTTTGTGTTGTCGTGATCAGTCAAAGCCGGAATTACTTTTCTGTGCTTGGCTATTTGAATGATTTTTTGAGGCGGAATGTTTCCGTCACCTGAATACTTTGAGTGAATGTGCAAATCCAGCTTCAAAAAATAACACCTTAAAAGCGCATAGAATTTGAATAATGTGATTGAATGTGTTTTTAGTTTTTTCCTTTTGTTATTTTTGCCACCATGCAGTCTTCATTTGAGGAAATTATTTCGCCCGGCGAAACTGCAAGTGTCCTTTTTTCAGCCACTGAAATAAAAAGAACGCTCTCAGTTGCAGCTTTTTCTGAGAGCAGCAATTTTACGCCATACACTGAAATAGGAGGCAGGAATTCCTTACTGTAACCAGTAATTCTCTCAGTTTCCTTTGAATCCGCTTCTCTTAGGGAAGGAGTGCTGCTTTCCTCTTCGAGTTTTTTAATGTCAATTCGCTGGCTTGAAAGGCAGACTGCCAAAACTGGCAAAAAGCCCTTTTCACTTGAGAGAAAAAGCGCGCATTGGGCTTTGCTGTGAGAAAGAATGTCCTTGTGCAAAATCCGCGCTTTAAGTGAATTGGCTTGAATAAAATCCTCAAGCATAATTAATAGTAAATATATAGGAAAGAAATAAAAAAGGAAAAGGGGCAGGATTGCTACGTGAAAAAACAAAAAAGCCTTTAAAGCCCTGCTTCTTTTCTGAGCAATTCAGCTTTGTCTGTTTTCTCCCAGGAAAAATCTGGTTCTTCCCTCCCAAAGTGCCCATAACAGGCGGTTTTTGCAAAAATTGGCCTCCGAAGGTTTAATTCCTCAATCATTTTCGCAGGAGCAAAATTAAAGTGCTTCTTAACCAATTCAAATATTTTGTCCGCTGGAATCTTGTTTGTTCCAAACAAGTCAATGAAAATTGAAACAGGTTCTCTGCTTCCAATCGCATAGGCAAGTTGCACTTCGCATCTTTCAGCCAGCCCAGCTTTTACCACATTCTTTGCAACATATCTTGCATAATAAGCAGCAGTCCTGTCCACTTTTGTGGGATCCTTGCCGCTGAATGCACCGCCTCCATGGTCTCCAACCCCACCATAAGTGTCAACTATTATTTTTCTACCAGTGCATCCAGCATCTGCAACCGGGCCACCTTCAACAAAGCGCCCTGTGTTGTTGATGAAGTATTTTGTATTTGAATCAAGGAATTCACTGCAAACCGGTTTTATTACCTTTTCTTTTATGTCCTCACGTAGCTTTTCCATTTTAATATCTGGGTCATGCTGTGCAGCAATTACAACTGCATCAATTCTTTTTGGTTTCCCTGCATTGAATTCAAATGTTACCTGTGTTT
>JAFCFP010000023.1 GCA_017608575.1 Candidatus Iainarchaeum sp.
CCTGTTTTTCTTAATTGAAAACTGTGCTTTGTGACTCTGCAGAGCGGAGTTAACTTTTGCTTTTTCTAAAAACAAAACACAGATTTAAATGGAGTGATTTAAGTGAATTTTAACGAATTTGAATTAAACGACAGGCTGGCTGTTGCAATTGAGCTCAAAGGCTATTCCAAGCCTTCACTGATTCAATTAAAGTCAATTCCTTTAATTTTGGAGGGAAAAGACCTCATTGGCCAGGCAAGAACCGGTACAGGCAAGACCGCGGCATTTTCAATTCCATTAATTGAAAGAATCAATACAGCGAGCAATAGAATCCAGGCACTTGTGGTAGTGCCAACAAGAGAACTCGCAGTGCAAGTGCAAAATGAAATAAGGGCGCTTTCAAAAGGCCAGGGCATTCACTGCCTTGCTGTTTTTGGCGGGCAAAGCATTGCTTTCCAGGTCAACGAGTTAAGAAGAGGACAGCACTTAGTTGTTGCCACGCCAGGCAGGCTTATGGATTTAATGCGAAGGAACAACATTAATCTTTCCTCGGTTAAAACAGTGGTGTTGGATGAAGCAGACAAAATGCTTGACATGGGTTTTAGGGATGATATTGATTTCATTCTCTCAAACTGTCCAAGGGAAAGGCAGACATTGTTGTTTTCTGCAACAATGCCGGATGAAATAAAAAGGCTTGCTTCAAGGCATTTGAGTTTAGGGCATGTCTTTGTGAATGTTTCAGAGGACCGCCTTGCAGTCGAAAAAATAAACCAGTTTTTTGTCAGTGTTGATCCCAAAAAAAAGGTTTCAACTCTTGCAAGAATTGTCCGCAAAAGGCATATGACCAAATGCCTTGTTTTTTGCAGGACCCGACGCACAGCTGAATGGGTTGCAAGAGAGTTAAGCAAGAGAAATGTTAGAGCGCGTTCAATCCACGGCGGCTTAAGGCAGAATTTAAGGCAAAGCATTCTGAAAAATTTTTCAACGGGAAGGATTCCAGTGCTTGTTTCAACTGATTTGCTTTCAAGAGGCATGGATTTGAGCGATATTTCCCACATAATCAATTTTGATTTTCCAAAAGAAAGGGAAACATACATTCACAGAATTGGCCGGACAGCGAGATTCGGAAAACAAGGAGAGGCAATTACTTTTTGCTCTAATGTGCGAGAGTTTGAAGAAATGGAGCGCTTAAAGTCATTGATTCAATCACCAATCAAAGAACTCAAAGAATTTGCCTCTTAACGTGGTTATTCTTGAGCAATTCATGCCTTTTTCCTGTAATCCATTCCTTCAAGTCAAGCAATTCAAAAACGCTTTCTCTTTTGGTTTTTCGTGCTTCTGAAGTCATTAGTTTCAGAATGAATGGTGCAAGAATTGATGTAACAAGTGCTAGTGCAATAATTGAGGTTACAAGTATTCCATCAAGCAATCCAAGGCTTGCAACAGCATATGTTTCAGCAAGCATTGTGGTCAATTGAGACATTAATGCTATGCCGAAAACCATTGATTGTTTTTTGGAGAAATGCGCCCACCGTCCAGCAATGAAACCGCTTAAAACCTTTGCAATAATCGAGCCAACAATTATGCTCACAAGCAATGCGTTTCCGTATTGTACGCTGACAATGGCATTCAGGTTTATTTCCATTCCCACAACAAACAAAAAAACAGGCACAAACAAACCATAACCCATTGTGTGAAGCTTTGAATAAACAATGTCTGATTTAACCACATCGGACAAAAGCAATCCGACGAGGAAAGCTGCAACAATTGGATGAACTCCGAGCCCTGAAAAATAAAGAAGTGCTCCCATTAAAACGACAAGCACAAACCTTAACTCTTTCTCATAGTTGTCTTTTAGGTGTTTTGTTTCAAAAAAATAAAACTTTCCCACAAAGTTTAGGAATTTTTTCAAAAAAACAATTGATACAATCAATATGAAAAAATAAACCGGCAAGGGAAAAGGCGTAATAGGTGAAACGCCTTGCAGTATTATTGCAAGGAGGAACAATCCCGCCAAATCCTCGATTACCACCACTGACACAAGGGTTTTTCCCATTTCCGTGTCCAAAAGGTTTGATTCCTTTGCAGCAAGAACAATAATTGCAATAGATGAAGAAATAAAAATGGTTCCCATTAAAAGCGCCGTAAAAGCAGAATAACCAAATGCAAGCGTTATAAGCATTCCAGCAAAAAAAGGAATGCCGCCATTCAATGCAGCCATTAAAATTATTTTTTTGCCCATTTTTTGAAAATGCTCCAGTTTAACCTCCAAGCCAGCCATTAGCATTAAAAAAGCAGAACCCAAAAATCCAAAGAATTCAATCACTTCATTTGGGTGAATGTAATTCAATCCATGCGGTCCAAAAAGTGCTCCCATTAAAATAATTGATGAAACAAAAGGCAATCGCAGTTTTTTGAAAATATCCGGCAACAAAAGCCCAACGAGAAGAATTAAAAGCAACACTGGAATTGTTTGCTCTACTTCAATCATGTTTAAAAGAAAGAAAAAAGAGTATTTTAATCTTGCCTTTTTTGGTTCTATTTCTTCTTTTGTTGGTAAGTTTTAATAAGTTAGGCGGTTCTTAGTTACAACTGTAATCAAACAAAACCCTGTTTGCATGTTCAAAGTTATAAATACAATCCCGCCTCCCGGATTTGCACCGGGGATCTTCCGGTAACCGCCCACCGCTCTGCTGGAAGCAAAGAGGCCGGTTTGCTCCCTTAAGGGAGAAAGCCTACAGCCGGACGCATTAACTACTATGCTAAGGCGGGTTTCAATGCTTGTTCAAACTGTTTTATTGTTGTAATACTATTTTTTCGCGGTTAGTCTTTTTAATCCTTTTTTTAACTCATGTTGTGCCAGCAATGGAAAAATGAAAGAAATCCAGAAACCAGCAGTGAAAGAAATCACTATTTTGGCAATTTCAGTTGACATCACTGCAGTGATTCCAAGAAAACCCAATCCAATAAAACCCAAAAGCATTTTTCTTTTTTCTTCAATCCGTGTTTTAATTCCAGAGCGATGCAATAACACAAAGCCAATGAAAAACCCCAAGCAAAAGTAAAGAGCAAGTTCTGTTTTCAACAGGAAAGCAGCTATAGCGGTTGCAATTATAATGAAAATCATTGGCTTGCCGTCCAAAAAAGCAAATTGAACCTTTTTTATTTCACTTTTCATTCTTTCATAGAACACAAACCTGCCAATCAATGCGCCAAGTACAACACCAACAATTACATCGCTCAAATAATGCATTCCGAGGTAAATGCGTGAAAGTGCAACTAGGCATACGAGCACGACAAGGAATGCTTTTTTTCTTTTTTCAACAAAGCCAGCAAAATAGCCAGCGATTGCTCCAATTGTTGCAGAGTGCCCGCTTGGAAAAGAATAACGAGAAAACCTGCCAGCGAGTTCGGCAATTTTTTTAGAAAAGCCGGCTTCTTTTAATGGCACTGGTCTTGTTCTGCGAAAAATTGCCTTTAATGCATCGGTTGAAATTGCTGCCAAAAACAATAACAATACTGTGTGGAATGCTTCCCTTTTGCTTCCCCGCCAATAATAATAAGTTGCAATTAAAAACCAGAAAGCAGGGTTTCCCACAAAAGTCAGTGCAGTGAAAAACAATGTGAGCACTGGATTTGCAGTTGATTGAATGACTGAATTGAAAAAACTGTCAAATTCAGTCAGGCTAGTGAATGGCATGGATTAATTTGGAATTAATTACTTTAAATTACTTTCTATTTTGCAAGTTTTTTTGCTTTTTTTAACGCGGCTTTTATTGAAGGGGTTTCAATCTCTGAATAATTCACTTTAAGGCCAGCTGCTGCAAGCGCTTTTCTTAAAGCAAAAACCCTGCAGAATTCTTCTAATTCCTTTATTTCTTTTTTTTGCAATTCCGGCTTTTTGCTTATTTCCTTTATTATTCTGCTGATTTTTACGCTGTTTATTTTTGCGAGTGCCTCTGAAATTCCCTTGCTTCCCTTTCCTATTTCGCTTAATTCCTCTGAAATGGCTTTTTCAAGCCTTTCAAGCTGGACTGTTTTTCTCAGGTTTTCCTCTATTTTTCTATCAAACGAAAACCCCAAAGAGGCAATGAATTCTATTATTGTCCTTGGGTCCACCTTTTCGTCTATTTTTAGTTTTTTCACAGCAATCCATTCATCATAATTTGCAATAAACTGTATTTCACCCATTCAATCACCCTTTTTCGTTTTTTCTTTCAATCAATTCCATTTTTTCTATAACTTCGTCAATGTTAACATCCGTATTAACACATCCAGCTCTAAGCAATAAGACTCCTTGCGGTGCAACATTTGAACCCTTGAGTTCATCAAAAGCCATGGTTAATTCATTATAGCACGCAACTCCAAGCACTGCTCTTGGCTTGTATTTTTTTATTATTTTTTTAACCATGCTTCCACCTGGCACAATAAACACTCCCTGCCATTTCTTTTTTTCAGCTAATTCAACCAATTGCCCTATTTTGCAATTGCCGCATTTTGCGCATTGAAGTCCTTCGCTGTTGTAATGTCCAGCGCATTTTTTTTGGTCACGCATGCAATGAGGCAAAAACAGTATTCTTTTTTTAACAGGGGTTTTTCTGTATTTCAATTCATGCATTTTGTTCCTAAGCTCAATGTGAGTGAACTGTATGAGTCTTTCATTCAATCCAAGTTTTTTTGCAATTTTTTCCGTTGTTGAAGCAATGCTTATGTGTGCGCCTGAGTCAACCATTTCCGCGATTGACTCTTTTATTTTTTCGGTTATTTTTTTGACCATTATTCCACTGATTAATTGGCGCTGAAAAGAATTAAAAACAGTTTCTCTTCAAGGGCATTCCTTTTCAAGTGCAGTTAGGCTGTTCTTTAATTCGCTTATTGCGAGTTCTTCTTCTTCAAAAGAAGAAGGCATTTCTTCCAAGGCAATGCTTTTGGCTTCCGATGGATAAGCAGCCACCACTGCGTTCGCTTGCTCGGAGTACTTTTTGGTTGCTTCAAGCAATGAATCCAATGCATTGGCATACTCGTTCATTTCTTTTTTTTTGGAGCAGTTTTCTTCAAGGGTTATTCCAATGCTTGAAAGCTTTGATTCCAGTGAGAAAACCTTTTTTCCCTTAATTGCAATGTCTGACAGCAACGAATAAGCTTTTGCTATTTCCTTGACGGCATTTCCATGATTGCCTGTTTGAAATTCCTCGAATCCCTGCTTCAATTCTGTGATTTTTCCTTCAGGCAATGCCTCGATTTCATCAAATGCTTCATGGAACCTGCCAGCTTTTATTCCAGCGTTCTGCCAAACAGAGGCAAGTGAAGCGTATTCTTCTTCAAAGCTTTTTTTTGGTGCGTTTTGCATGTTAGTGTAATAGAATGCAGCAATGCCTACTGCTATGAGAACCATCAATATTAATGCAATCTTCCAATCAGTTTTTTTGTTCCCCAAAGCCAACACCATTATAATTGCCCTTTTCCTTTTTAAAAGCCTTTTGTTCCAAAGAGCCCTGGGTGGGATTCGAACCCACGATCTGCAGATTACAAGTCTGCTGCATTGCCGCTATGCTACCAGGGCATTGAAAGCAAAAGCAATGCTCAAATAATTATTATCTTATTAAAACAATGCTTTTTATACTTTTTTAATTTCTTTCCAACAAAAAACATTAACAGTTATGCGAAAACAAAGCAATGAAAAGAAATGCCTTGAATGTGGTGCAGAATGCTGCAAGCGCTGGCACATTACACTGCTTCCAATGGAGGCGCAAAGAATAGCCAAA
Source organism: Candidatus Iainarchaeum sp. (assembly GCA_017608575.1). Taxonomy (GTDB): domain Archaea; phylum Iainarchaeota; class Iainarchaeia; order Iainarchaeales; family DTGL01; genus JAFCFP01. Next base: position 5,745 of record JAFCFP010000023.1, read on the forward strand.
TTCAACGGCCAACAATTGCAGGAATTCATTGAAAAAAAATGCATTCTTTTGCTCCAGCTTTTTCCCCAAGTAAACGAGGCAGAGCTTTCGTTTTCCAGCACTTTTCTTCCCAGAAAAGCAATAGATTTTTTTGGATTCACCGGTCAAGAAAAATTATTGTTCCTGCCATGGATTGCATTAAAGCGTTTTGGAAAAAAATGCATTTTTCTCTCAAATGGCAAATGCAAAATTTATTCAGTAAAACCAAAGCAATGCGAATTGTTTCCCTTTATTTCACTTGAAGCAGGCTCTTTAAAGAAAAAATACCCTTATTGCTTGCTCCTCAAGGGCAGCGAAAAAGCCACACTCGACCTAAAGCACAAAAAAGCCGTTGAATATTACTTTCACAAAATAGCCTTGAATGGGTTTCTTTCAGTTTGGCGTTTTTTGCCATCAAAGGCAATTGTTTCATTCAATGGAAAAGAGCTTGAACTCAATGGAAAAAACACAGTAATAAAACTAATCCGTGTTTTAAGCTGAGTTCCAATATTCAAATTAAAAAAAATAAAAAAAAGCCAGGCCGCTTAAGCGGCTGGTTTTTTTGGAGTAATTATTTTATTTTTGCCACTGTTCCCTTTGGTCCGCTGGCGAGTTTGTAGATTTCCATCAATGCAACAATTAATGCCGCTGGCGCAACAAAGATTGCAATATTTAACACTATTTTTTGGAGTATTGTTCCAACGAACGGGATTGCATCCTCTATTTTAAGTAATTCCGCATTGGTTGAACTCAGTGCCATTAATGCAATTGATGCAATGAGAAAGCCTGTAATCTCTTTGTCGCCAATGTTCAGGAATCCAACAATTAAACCCAGTATTACCAGTAAAAGGGTTATCCAGGGAGTCCAAACAACTGTTCCTTCAACGCCGGTCACTGCAATGAATGCAGCAAGAATTGCTATTATTACACCGAGAATGAATGCCCATGTGCCAATTCTTTCGTCCATTTAAAACCTCCTTTCAAAGTTGGGTAATTGATTTAATAATGATTCTGCCCTTTAAAAACCTTGCTTTTTTTTGGATTAAATTTACGATGAAAAGCGATAAAATGGCATTTTTTTAACCTTTTCGCGGTTAATTAAGTGCAGGCAATTCAAGGGTGCTTTTAATGAAAATCTCCAGCAAAGCCTTTGTGCACAAAAAAGCCATAGTGGAAGGCAACATTAAAATAGGGGAAAATTCAAGCGTTTGGGCTGGCGCAGTAATCCGTGCAGACGAAGGACCAATGCGAATCGGGAAAAACACAAGCATTCAGGACAACTGTGTGCTACATGGCCACAGGGTTGAAATTGGCGACAATGTAACAGTTGGCCATAACGCAATAGTGCATGGGTGCACTATTGGCAATAATGTCATAATCGGCATGGGTGCAATTATTTTGGACAATGCCGAAATAGGTGACTGGTGTATTATTGCAGCTGGTTCAGTTGTAAAAGAAAACCAAAAAATTCCACCTAACTCGCTTGCAGCGGGTGTTCCCGCTGAAGTAAAACGTCCTCTAACCGAACAGGATAGAGAACGCATAAAATTCTCCTACAAGGCCTACATTAAACGCTTAAAAGACAGAAATGCCCCGGCCGGTTAGTGAACCTGGATTCGATTTTGAGGAAAAAAGTGAACCCGCGCTCCATTTATGCTAATTTTATGCGAAATTACGTAACCCCTTTGTGTATGCGTGTGTGTGAAACCTCGCAAGACGCGTGTGTGAAACAAAATAGAATGTGTGAGTGTTGTATGTGTGAACACACACTTGGAAAAAAGGATATATGTAAGGTTATGTATAAGTATTATACATTATCCTTATCATGTCTTCTAATTCTTCGAGCTGTCTTACACACCACACACGCACACAATTTTTTTGATGTTCACACGCACACAATTTTTTGGAGGTGTTGCCTGTGCATAAACAGGTTAAAGAAGTGTATGAAATAATGAGAAACGTTTTTTATGAGCACGGTCATACTTTAGGGAGGAAAACTGTGCTTGCCGCTCTCATTAAGCAGTATGGTTTGGATGGTTCCAGGAAAGTTTCTCCCCGCTTTGAGTTTTTGATCGCGGATAAAATCTTGGTACCTATTCAAAGCGCGCGTGTTTCTCTTTTTTCTTTGAATGTTTCCAAGCTCGCTGACCTGTTGGGTGATTCAAAGCTGGAAAAGGATTGGAAAAAGGAAAAGAAGAAGTTTAAGAGGGACGCGAAGATGCATTTATCAGCCTTGGAAAAGGCTAAATCTAAAAGGAGGGATAAAAACGGAAGTAAGTGAATTGAGTGCTGCGGTGGAGGAGTTTTGTGCCTTGAATGGCTTGGTGCTTTGCTCTTTCAAAATGCGAAAGTATGGGTGTAGGGCTGCGCTGTTGCAGGTCTATGTTACAGAGGAAGAAAAGGAAGGGAAAAAGAAATGACGGCCATCTTTCGCTTGCTGAATTATGGAATTGCTTTGCGCTTCTCCAAATGCAGTGTTGGGAGTCAAAGACGGAGAAGAAGGAAGCCGGGTAGTAGCTTGGCTTCCTTTGATTTTTCTTGGAGGCGGTCGCTTGCCGCGAATGGAAAAGGTTAAGGAGATTGTCGAGCGATTGCTGCGCGAGGATGAGCGTTGCCGCAATGATGATAAATGGCTTACTTATCGAGTAATGCGTGAGTTTACCAGGATTTTTATTCCTTTCACTGACTTCGAGAACATTCCCGCTTTTGCTACTGTGAAAAGAGTGCGGGCAAAAATCCAAAACAGCGAGGGGCGTTTTTTGCCTACGGATTTGAAGGTGCGCATTAGGCGTGGTTTGCAGGAAAAGGAAATGCGTGAGCTGATGAGGGTGAAGTGATGGCTGTATTGAGGGACACTAAAACGGAGTGGAATGAGCTTATTGATTATGCTTATTACGCCAAAAAGGTAAAGGAAGCCCGAAAGCGAAAGCAGGAACGCTTTGAGCGTTGCATTTGCCTGGGGCAGTGTAATTTAAGAGGTGAAAAGCTTGAAGGAAAATAAAATTAAATGCCCGTATTGCGGAAAGGAGTGCAGTAAGCAGGGCATTGCCGGCCATATTAGAATGGCGCACCCCGCCGAGTTCATAAAACAGGGCTATAAAGTGAAAAAAATTAAAGCTCGCTGGATTGAGAATGCTGTTCCTGCTCAAATCCAAACTAAAGCTGAAACTCAAGTTAAAACTCGCTCAAAAAACAAAAAGGAGGGGAAAAAAACAATGCCTAAAAAGAAGGAAGAAAAAAAGGAATTAACGAAAGAGGATTTACTCGGCAAAAAAGAGGAAAAGGCAGAGGAATACAATTGCAGCAAGTGCGGTGCAGTCGTAAAGGAAGGGCAACCGAATTGCCCGAATTGCGGTGCTGCGCTGGATTGGGCCAAAATTGGGAAGTGAGAGTAATGCCAGGCTTTGATTTATCCTTGAAGGATTTGCAGGAAACAGGAAACGCTGTTGCCGGATCAGTGGATGCACCGTCGCAGAATCCTTTAGAGGCAGTAAACCAGCTGCTTACTCAAATTAATGAAATTTTGGACAAAATAGAGCGCTTGCGGGGCAGTTCTTTAGTGCGGCAGGCAATAGGCGCGCCAGTGCAGGCAGTTCAACCAATGCCCTTAAACCCGCAGAACGAAATAAAACAGATTGAAGCACCAAAAGAGGAGATAAAAGTGGAAGTACAACCAATGGATTTGAAAAAATATTTCCAAAACGAAGACCAGGTTTTAAAAATGGTTGAATCCATCCTGGCTGCTTTGCCTGGAGAGGCAAAGGTTACAGAAATCACGCAGTTGGTTCAGCAATATTTAACCCTCGCTGGTGATAAAACAGTAGCGGATGCTCAAAAATATTTCGCTCTCGCAAAGCCTTTGCTGAAACACAAGCTTGAGGAATACTTTAAAGAGGGAAAGAATGATAAGCCCAGAACAGTTCAGAAATAAGCACCTTGTAATAGTGGGTTTGAAGGGTGCGGGGAAAACAAATTTTATAAAATGGCTGTTGCGCTATTATCCCCGGCATTTGATTTTTGATGTGCTGCGAGAACACAAGGGCTTTAATCGCTATCTTCCAACGCACAGGCAGCGCGGTGAAGAACTGAATCAAGAGTTTAACTTATTGCTAAACAAAGTAGTAATTCCAAAGCGTGAAAAGCTTGATGTTTTTGGTGTGGATGAAGCGAACAGGATTTTTCCTAACAGGGAAAAAATGCCCGCGGCCGGCTTGGACTTAATAGATTTTAGCAGGCATTGGAGTATGTGCATTGCTTTTATTGCGCGCAGGCTCGCGCAATTACACACAGATGTTGTTGAAACCGCTAATTATGTTGTTGCTTTCAAGCAGACAGGATTTAATGATTTAAGAAGGCTTGCCTCTTTGATGGAAGGCTTGGATGATGTAATGCGGGAAAAAATAAGCTTCCAGGAACACAATTTTATCCTCTTTGACGGCAACAGTTTTTCAATTGAAAAAGTGCCGAAAATGGATTAACTCAAGTTTCAACTTAAGTTATCAACTTAAGTAAATAAATACTGCCCCTGTGCCTATTTTTACATAATTTAAGAGGTGAGAGTGAGTGGCAATAAATGTTCCAACAAAGGTTGCAGGCTTTGACTATTCAGAGCTGGCTCTCATTACCCTCGGAAAAATTGGGGGAGAAAAACTCGCCAAGCCAGTAATCGGAAATGGCACACTGAAAAGCGGGGCTATTAAGATTGCTGCCGCGTTCCTTTTGCCAATGGTGGTAAAAAACAGTATAGTAAACGGCGTAATGAAAGGCGTGGCAATAGACGGAGTTGAGGATGTTGTTCTTGGCTTTACGCGCGGCGGGATGGACACCCAGGGAGTAGTGAGAATATGACTGTTGTAACAAACAGATACCAAAAAACTTTGAACGCAACAGACTTCGGGCTGACAGCAGACGTTTCACTGGCAGGCGGTAAATGGACATTGGTGTGCGAATACGTTGTACCAGCACAGCAGGAGATCGCGGTCGGAGCAACCGAGGTAATCCAGGGCGGCGCAACAGGAAGGCCAGCATACATTCGCTTTGATGACACTAGTGGTCAGCTTACAGGAAAAATCCGAATAGTGGTTGCAGACGCAAACGACCAGGGACAGGTTGTAACAGAACATTCAACCGCTGAATGGAGTGCAAGCGAAACTGACAGGAACAGTGCATTGCTGTTGCACGAAGATTTACGCAGAGCGCAACAGGACAGTAAAATCCAGATATGGATGTATGTTGCAGCCGACAAAACCATTGACTACGACGACGCGGACGTAAAAATAAGCTTGCCTGTAACTGTTTACACAGTGAGGCGCTGAAAAACTCAGCGCATTCCTCACACTATATAGGAGTGAGATAAATGGGATACAAAAGAAACTTTCAGGCAAGCCCTCTTTTTTCTTTTTCAAATAGCTCTACGCTTACGGCCGGTTCAACGTGGACAGTGGATTGCGAGAGTGATGAGCCGACCTCTCAGAAATATTTGCCTTTCAACTACACTGTTATTACTAATCTTTCCAGTGCTCCCTTGATTTTTTACCCGAACCAATCAAGCAGGGGAAAATTTATTCCCCCTAATTCTTTTATTACATTCGATAAAAAAACAATTCCAGCAATTTCTTCTTTCAAAATAAAAAACAACAGTGCTACAACGGACGCGGAAGCAAGCAAAATAGAGGTAACACTCTCAAAAGAGCAATACGACAGCCAAGACCTCTTAACAAATGTGCATAAAGCACTGTTTAATTTCTTTGGAGGGTTGCAATGAACAAAAAGGCATTGATTGGAGTAGCCCTCATAGGCGGAATAGGACTTTATGCAATGCAAAAAGCAAAAGCAGCCGGGAAAACAGGTGGTGGAGCTGCAACGCCCGGAAAAATAGTTTTATTGCAGCCGCCTTTTTTAAATCCTACCACATCCAAAAAAGAAGAATCCAGTGGCGGCACAGTTTACAACGTAACAGTGGAAGCACCTGAACAATTATTGCCTGCAGCTGCGCCTATACCGCAAGCTTGGGAAAACCCAAGTGGCGGAGGACGCGCTTATTACACCAACCCAAGCGTTAGCTCTTTAGGCAGTTCAGTAATTGTTAAAAAAGAAAAAGTAGGAGCTCCAACTAAAAAAGAACTCGAAAGCATTGAGGCAGCTGCCGAGGCGGCAGGCGGCATTCCTTACGCTGGACAAAGCACAGCAGAAGGGTATGTTTTTCCAAAAAAACAAACAACCACTGTCCTGGACTCGGGTTTTAGCGGTTTCACTTCTCCAACCAAAAAGGAAAGCAGCGCAGAAATAGCCGCGAAGAAAACAGCAACAGCGGTAGGGCAGCAAATTGTGGACATAACACTGCAAACGCTTTATGGAAAGTATTACAAGAGGGGATAAAATGGCGATATTCTTACCACTGTTAGCGGCTGGAGCGTTAGGCGTGGCCGGAGGGTTTGGGGCAAGCGCATTGCTCGGAGGGGCTAGCTCTAAAAAAGAAGAAAAAGCAATGGAATCGAAAACTATAACGTATGCGCCGCAGACCACGACCAGCGAGGTTTATTCTCCAACCAGCACTTACGCTTATTCGCCGCAGGTTTCATACGCACCCCAGGTAATAATTTCTTCTCCGGGCGCAACACAGGAATCAAAAAAAGAGTTCTCTTCGAGAATAGATCAGGAAGCAACATCCACGCCAACAATATCGCAAACACCACAGCAAACAATACCCATAACCTACACGCAGCCAAGCCAAGACGTAAGAGTAGGCAGTGATATGACTACATTACTGCTAATTGCGGGCGCAGGAGTGGCTACAATAATGCTCTTAAAAGACTAAGGTGAAAAAATGGGAATAACAGGATTCCAGGGCGTTTCGATAGCAAGCGTAATGGAACAAGTTGAATCCATTATTGCCGCGGCTTCCAGGGAAACCCAAGTAAACCTCGAACAGTCCATAAGCATTTTAGAATTGCAGCAAAACGCTTCCCTGGGCGCAGACGTTCCCACGAACACGGAAGCGGATTGGTTCAATGACGCAAACGGCTTCCGAAACACAATAGACACAGGCAGCACCACAGCGACTTTTAGCACAGACCATTATGAGTGTAGTGTGGAAGGAGGGGGTGGAGATTTAACGGATGATATGAGCGGGGATATTAACACGAATTGGGATGTGGCAAACTCGTGCAAGAGTTCGGGGACGTGGAGTTTTACAGGCGGTCAATTAGTAGGCGCACAAGACACAAACTATAAAGCACTCATTATAAACAAAGTCGCTTCAACTAACTCGGTTTACGACGTAAAAATACAATTTGTGGACAACACCAACGATGCAAACAATGACTATGAAATAGGGCTGGGGGACGAAATTCCCTCCTGCACTCAAGGCGGAGAAGACGTAGTAAACAACGGGTATTACGTGAGAAGGTTGTCCGCTTCAAGCGCGCAGTTCTACAAGGTAACAAACGGTTCTGCGGCAACGTTGGGGAGCAGTTTTACAGTTGATTGGAGTAAAGGGCGATACGTCAGGTTAGAACTAACAGCAACTCACGTAAAATTCTACGACAGCGCGGACGGCGAAAATTGGACAGAAAGAAAAAGCGAAGCAGACGCAACTTATAGAACCTCATTAAAAATTGTTTTAGGAAACGCGGGAGGCCTGGGTTCAACCTGGGACAATTTAACAGCAGCAGGATGGGGCGGAGGCTCAAACTATACGAACAGCCTCATAGTAAGCAACGCGCTGGTTTCAAGCAATGCAACCAACATAACACACACGCACCTGGTAATAGATGGCAGCATACCCACAGGCACAAGCGTAAAATACGACGTTTCTTCCGACAATGGCAGTACTTGGACAGAGAACTTAGACCTTAATACAAAAAATGAAATAACCAGTACGCAAGGAAAAAACCTCAAACTCAAAATAAAACTAAACACCAACGCAGGCCAGGACGAAACGCCGACCATCAACGGCTACTCCCTGGCATACTGGGATTAAAGGTGAAAAAGTGAAAGCACAAGAACAACGCAGAAAAAAAAGAGTGCAAGAACACAAACGCTTAAAAGCAGCATTCAAAAAAGCAAAAACCTCTGCGGAACAAATAGAAATAATAGCAGAAAAGCTGGGATTAAAATGAGTTACCACTTGTTTAACAGAATAGAAATGTTACCCTTCATAGCAGGAATGACAGCAACAACCTATGATGGCCTGAAAGGCGGCGACGTGCGCAGCCAAATAGCAATAATGCTCTTAGGCGCGATTATCATACTTTCATTGATTGAAGCGCTCTTAAACAAAAACTTCGGCACAATCGAAATAATAAAAAGCGGAGCGCTGGTAATACTCGGCTACTTCTTTGGAAAAAAAGAAATAGAAATAGAAAAACTAAGAGGAAAATAAAATGCCCTGTAAGAAAAAAAGGTTTAAAAAAGGCAGCAAAGCTGCAAAAGCCCATATGGCAAAAATAAGGAAAAAAAGAGGAAAGAAAACCAGGAAGCACGGAAAAAAAAGCAAGCGAGTAAGCTTTATGGCAAAAGGCAAAAGAATTTCCTTCACAGCAAGACGCTAAAGCCCTGCGCAGGAATGCTCCTCATTTCTGCCACATACTTTCAATCGCCATATCCAGCACTTCCTGCGGAGTATGCACATAGCTCATAGTGCTCTTAATATCCGAGTGCCCGACCAACTGCGAAACAACGCCCAACGGCAACTGCTTATCAAACAATGCCTTTGAAATAAAAGAATGCCGAAAAGAATGAGTAGACAGGCGATAAAGACAATACCCTTTTTTGTTCTTAGCATATGCGCCCTTCGGCAGCTCGCTTTTGTTTCCTCGAGGCTCAGCCAGGCCTGTTCTAAAAGTAACCTCTCGAAACACCTTTCGCAAATAATCCTTCGACAAGTGCTCCCTTTTCTGCACAGGATTGCTCGAAAAAAACACAAAACCCTGGTGCGCCAAAATTTCCTTTCGATACGATTCAACAAAATCCAGGAGTGGGAAAAAAAGCTTGTCCACAATGCGCACAAAATCAAAAACAGCCGTGCCGCCCTTGATTTTCGACCTCTTAAAACGCAAATAACGCAACTCCCAATCAATATCAGTAATTTTAAGGCGCACAACTTCACTAATTCTACGCCCTGTAAAGCGCTGTACCAAAAACGCCAACTTCTCCTTAACCTCTCCAGGTTTAAAGCCCATAAAAAACAAATCCGCTTCCTCATCCGTAAAACCCTTATTCATATTTCCAAACAAACGCTGCTTGCGGTCAGGAAACTTTGCCTTCTTAAAGCGATTTACCTGTTTAGAAAGCTCGCGGAGTTGCCAATAAG
>JAFCFP010000024.1 GCA_017608575.1 Candidatus Iainarchaeum sp.
ACGGTGACCTGCAAATGCCCCCGTATGTGATGAATTTCTTAACAGTGGCTTAAGAAGATTCGATGAAAGATTAAAAAAAATCCTTAAGGAAAAAAACTCTTCGGACTAATAATAAGAACCAAAAAAGGACACACAGTAAGTTATAAAAACTGCTTTTCCCTATTAATTCAAAGGGATTTAAATGATTAAGGCAATCCTGAACTCGTTCAAACTCATAGCCAAAAAACCATGGATTTTATTGCCCTCAATTGCCTTATATGCCCTTTCACTTGCAGCATTCTTTCTCTTCTACGAACAATTCATGTTCGCTGCCTTCAAGCAATTGGTTATTGAAGGCATTCCTGTAGTAAACACATGGCAATTGCCATTAGTGTTGGTTAAGAACAATTTTGCAGACATTGCTTTGTTTGGATTGCTGGCAATGGCTGGCGTTTTTGCTTCAAGCATTGTGGCAGTGTTTTATTCAAAGCACGCTTTTTCATTCAGTGAAAAAATCAGCTCCATAAAAGAAGACCTGCAATTCACGGTTTCCAAATGGAAAGAAGCATTAATCTTCACAATTGTGCTTGCAAGCACGATGCTTATTTACTTGTTCTTGTATTACCTGGCGCTTGTGTTCCTTGCATTCAATGGCTTGTTACTGTTTCTGGTAATTTTCCTGCTTTTCCTTTTATTAGTTTACGTTCTCTTAAGCGTTTTCCTTTTTGCTTTGCCAGCACTGGCAATTGAAGAATTAAACGTAAAACAGGCATTGCAGCGTTCAGCACAATTATTTTCAAGCCAACCATTAAGAAGTGTGCTGTTTGTTACAATTGCTTTTATTATAGCAACAGCAATTTACAGCATTGGAATTTTAATCACCCAACAGCCCGAAATAAGCGCAGAAGACTGGCTTTACGTTATCGTAATGCTGTTCTTCCATTCACTGACGTTTGCCTTCACTGCACTTGCAGTGTCATTTTATTACATTAAAAACCGCGAGCACCTCCAAAAACAAGAACTCAAACCAAAAAAACGAGCACCAAAAAAAAGGAAATAACCAATTCCAGAGCGGAAAAAAATGACCCATCTCAAAGAACTCAGGCTGAAGAATTTCAAGTCATTCCAGAAAGCCAGAGTGCCATTCAAAAAAGGGTTCACAACAATAATTGGCCCAAACGGAAGCGGCAAAAGCAATTTATTGGATGCAATCCTCTTCGGCTTAGGTGCAACTTCAATGAAAATGCTCCGCGCCAACAGGCTCTCTGAACTAATAAACAATTCAGCAAAAGAAAAATACGGAAAAGTAGAACTCGTAATAAGAGACAACTCCAGAAAAGACTGGGAAATAAGCAGGACAATTGACAAAAAAGGAAAATGCATTTACCGATTGAACGGAGAAAAAAAAGGATTAAACGAAATAACCTCGCTTTTAACCGAACTAAAAATAAGAAACGACGGACACAACATCGTGGCACAAGGCGATGTAACGCGAATAATTGAAATGAGCCCTGAACAACGCCGCGAAATAATCGACGAATTAGCAGGCATACTTGAATTTGAAATGAAAAAAGCAGAAGCAAAAAAAGAACTAGAAAAAGTAAACCAAAAACTAAAAGAAGCAAACCTGATTCTCTCCGACAGAATGGAACACTTGAAAAGACTTGAAAAAGAAAGAAAAGCAGCAATGGAATTCAATGAACTCGAGGAAAGAAAAAAAAGCGCAAAAGCAACCCTTTTAAAACAAGAACTTCAAAGCACGCAAGAAAAAATAAAAAAATTCAAAAAAAAGCTTTCAGAACTATCAAAAACAGAAAAAGAATTAAACGAAAAACTTTTGGCAATACAGGAAAGCCTGCAAAAAACAGAAAAAGAAACAGAAACACTTGGAGCCCAAATACTAAAAGAACAACAAGAATCAATATCAAAACTTGTTTCACAACTCGAAGAAAAAAAATCCAAGGAAGCAATAACGCGTGAAAAAATCAACTCAAAGGAAAACTCGATAGCGGAAGCAGAAGTAAGAGAAGAAAGGCTAAACAAAAGGCTTGCAGAACTAAAAGAAGAAAAACAAGAACTTTTGGCGGAAATGGAGGAAATTGAAAAAGAGTTGCCAATCAAAAAGCGGTTGAGAGAAGAAGCGGAAAAAGAATTAAATGAAATAGAAGAAAGCCAGGCTCTTGCAGTAAAAAAACTAAGGGAAAAAGAAAGCCATCTACGGGATGCGCAAAAAAAAGCAAATGAATTAAACGAGGAAATATTTGCACTTGAATCAAAAAAGAACCTGTTGAAAAAAGAAAACGAAATGATTGAAAAAAACGCAAAAGAAACAAGGGAAAGAATTGAAGAACTTGAAAGGGAAATAAAAAAATTCTCCGAAAAAGAAACACTCCTCAAAACACTTCAAGCTCAAAAAATCCCAGAACTATTGCTGGAAGCAGAGAAAAAAATACTAAAAAAGCTTGAAAAAGAAAAAGAAATACAGGCAAAAAAAGAAGAAATACAAAAAGCCATTGCTGAATTAAAAAAAGAACTCGCAAAATGCCCTGTCTGCGACAGCGAACTGCCATTGCAAAAAAAAGAAAAGCTCAGGCAAAAAAAGGAAAAAGAAATAAAGGCACTTGGATTCCAAGTGAAAAACGTTCAGTCAGAGTTAAAGGAATTGCAAAACAAAAAAAACCAACTGCTTGAAAAAAAAGCAGAAATGGAAAAACTTATTCCGGTGGCCGAAGCCATAAAGGAAAAAAGGCTTTTGGTCAAAAAACTCCGAGAAAAGCTTGAAGAACTAAAAAGCGCCTTAAAGGATTACAGTGGCTTGGACAAAAAAACAGAGGAAAAAAGAAAAGAACTAAACATGTTAAGAGAAAAAAACCAAAAAGAAGAATTTGAACTCGAAAAAGAAAAAGAAAGGGTTCTTTCCGCTGAAAGCGATTTAAGGGAAAAATTCATTGAAGCAAAAAACACTGAAGAAATGCTCTTGCAGCAAAAAGCAGGAATTGAAAGAGAACTTGAAAGAATAAAAAAAGAAAGAAAAGCAACAACAAGAGAAATAAACATTCTCGAAGAAGACAAAAAGGAAAAAGAAAACGAAATTGACGCATTGCTCAAGGAATTGGACCAAATAAGCGCTGAAATTGAAAAAATTGAAGAAAGAAAAGCAACTGCTTCAAAAGCGCTTGAAACAAAAATAGAAAAACGGGAAAGATTCGCTGACAAAATAATTAAATTAAGGGAAAAAAAGCAAGCCCTTGAACTCAAAATAAAAGCAAGGGAAAAAGAAGCACAGGAAATACGCGTGGAAATCGGCAAACTCGAAGTAAGGCTGACTGACTTGGGGGAAGAATTCAAGCAATTCGAAGGAGTAAAACTCTTGCATGGAAAAAACCCAAAAGAGTTAAGGGAAGAAATTCCAAGAATTGAAAAAAGAATCCGCGAACTTGGTGCAATAAACCTTAAATCGCTCGAATCATTCGATGAAGAAAAAGAGGAATTAATTGAAATAAACAAAAAAGTAGAAAAACTGGAAGGAGAGAGGAATGCTGTGCTTGAAATGATTGAAAAAATTGAAATAAAAAGAAACAATGTTTTCATGGAATGTTTTTCGGAAATTCAGAAAAATTTCTCAAAAATGTTTTATTCCTTTTTTAACGGAAGTGGTTCTCTTGCGTTGACAGATGAAGACAACCCAACAGAAGCTGGATTAATAATAAGCGCAAAACACAAAGGTGAAAACCTAGTCAACATTGATGCAATGAGCGGCGGCGAAAAAGCCTTAACTGCCCTGGCTTTCCTTTTTGCCATCCAATTGTATGAACCAGCACCATTTTATGTGTTCGATGAAGCAGATGCTGCGCTTGATGATGAAAACTCGCTGAAAATGGTTAAAATAATAAAAGAGATAAGCAAGCAATCACAGTTTATTGCAATTACCCATAACAGTGCCCTTATAAAAGAAGCGGACTTAATTGTAGGCGTAACACTTGACAAAAACAAATCAAGCGTTATAGGGCTTGATTTAAAGCAAAAAATAATTGAAAAAAACTCCCATTAAAAAACATTACTTGCTGGTTTTTTGCTTTTTCTGCGCTGAACTGAGTCTTTTTTCAATGACCTTTTGGGCTTTTCTTTTCCTGCTCAATTTTCTTCTCGGCACAGGTTTTCCAAATTTTGGCTTGCTTACTTTCTTTTTTTCCTCTTCTTCCAAGAGTTCTTCTTTTGTTTTTTCCATTCTGGAGGTTAAAAGCTTCATTGTTTTTTTGTAATCCTCTTCAAGTATTTCCCCATGCGCGTACTGTCTTTGGAGTTTTTTTATTGCATACTGCAATAATTTCAATTCTCCCTGCAAAATATCCATTTGAATCAAGTGCCTTGACTTTTTTCTCTGCTCTTCGGATATTGCCTTTATTTCTTCATCGTATTGTTTTGAAAGCTCTCTGTATTCTTTCCCTGAAATCTTGTTTCTTTCAAAAGCCCTGTCAAGTTTCTTTTTCATTTTTTCAACTTCACTGGCTCTTTTTTGAGCAGCTGGTTCAATTACAACAAGACCATGCTTTTGGTATAAGAAAATCAGCACAGCAATTATGCAAATCAACAAAATCAAAACAAAAGGCATTGCACTCTTGATGACAAAAACAAAATTGAATGCAGCAGGAGTTGGACTAACAACCGCGTTGCTTTCAGGGGAAGGTGTAATGGTTACAACAACAATGTTGCCTTGTTCTATTTCAGAGAGGGCTTTGTCTGATACATTGAAAACCTCTGTTGCCATAAACGCCAAACTGATTCCATCAGAGGCGCTCTGTGTTGCCTTTACCTTTTTTCCTTTCTCTTCATAATACCTGCTTTCTTTTAGGAAATATTCAGCGTGATCCAAGTAAAGTTTTGCCCACAAAAACTCCCTTCCGGATTTCTTCATTGCGCTTTTAATATTGCTTATCTTTGAACTCAAAGCTGACTGCAATTCATTCAATGTTTTTCCTTCAGTGTATTTTTCGGAAACCGCGAGGGCAAAAGCGGAAGCAGAATCAAAAGCAGAAGCAGCAAACCATTGCTTTGCCTTTTCCACTTTTGCTGCATCAATCCTTCTCTTAATATCTACTTGTTTTTCATCCGGCAGGACACTCATTGCATCTTCTGCTTTTATAAGGTAATCCATTGCTGTTTCCCTCAACCCATTGTAAGGATTGGAACGGGTTTTTGCTTTTTTTGCAATTTCCAGGAAATCCTTTGCAATTGAAACCCAGGCCGCTGCATACTCATAGTCTTCAACATTTTTCACTGCAGCAACGAGTTCTTCTGAACTGTCAACTGGGAGCACCCTGTTTGCCAAAACCTTTTCAATGTTTATTTTTGCCCACGAAACCCTTTCCATTGCCCCAATCTGCCATTCTGCTTTTTCCTCATAGGTTACAAGGTCAAGCTCTGATTCAAGTTCGGCTATTTCATTCTTCAAATCAATTGCTTTTTCACCCAAAAGGGATGAATCAAGTGTTAAAAGGGATGGATTATTGCTTATGTCTTCCACAACTTTTGCACTCACATAGGAAGTGAAAGAATAATTAGCTGAAGAATAAAGATAGTTTTTTTCAAGGAGAATTGATGCCTTTTCAAGGTTTTTTTCAGCAGGCGTTAAAAAGCCAAAAAGTGTTTGAATTATATACTCATCTTTTATGTCACTTAATTCAAGTGCTTTTTTGGCTTTGTCAATTTCGTCCTCTGCTGCTTTAAGATAGCGCTCAGCCAATGGCTTCATTTCCTCAAGCTTTGGAGAGAGAGGGATTTTTGGGGGTTCAAAAACCAATGGTTGGGACTGCGCTTCCTTGTTCACATCAATCGAGTTCAGATCAGAAAAGGCGTATTGGAGCATTTCGTCAACGTTATCAACTTCCACTACTTTTAAACTCCATTCTTTTAAGGCATATTCAACCAAATTTACAGTTCGGACACCGTCTTCAAATTTATGCATTTGGATTGCGTCACCGACAGGAATCATGAAAAGTTTTACACCGGCTTCAGCTGCCTTTTGTGCTTTTTCAAACACTCCGCCAACGCTTCCAACTGTTCCATCTTCATTAATTGTGCCAGTAACAGCAACATATTCTGGCAAGTGCTTGTCCTGAAGCATTGAAACCAGAAGCAATGCCATTGCTGCGCCTGCACTTGGCCCTTCAACAATTGAGGCATTGGAGTTAATGTCAAACTTGTAATCATACTTATCAATGTTTTCAAAATAATCCCTTGCAACCTTTATTGCAATCTTTTCAGTGTTTTGAGTGGAAGTGCCAATTAGTGGCCCAACAGAACTCCAGATTTTGCCAGTGCCGGATTCAATTTCAATTGAAAGCACTGCTTTAAGCGCTTCCCCACTGTCAGTAACAGCAAAAATTGGAATCGAGCCCTGGCTTATCACTGCACTCGTGCAAGGCATTGCTCCAACCAAGAGAGAAAATAGAAAAACGTGGAACAGCAAACCGCTTTTTGCCACAACCATTATTTCACCCAAATTTAATAGCCAATAATCCATAATAGTATATACATTTTAAATTGTTTTACTTAAATTAAGTGATTATGATTTGCTTTGTGGCGTTTGCTCTTTTTGGTTTTTTGGGAATTTTCAGCGCAAAATACAGAGGGCTTACAAAAGAATCATTTGAATGCGTTTTTAAAAGAATTACATTCAAGCCCTGCGAATCCAAACTTGACCAAAGAATCAGGACAAAAATCGTTGGAAAAGTATTCAAAAAAAACAAGACATTGGCTGGACTCCTAAACAGGCATTTTGAAGCAATTTCATGGATTTTTGTAATACTCATGGTTGTATCTGCAGTTCTTTCAATGCAAGCAGTTTACAATCTCATAGTATTCAACAATTGCAATGGCCCGAATTCAAGCGAAGCATGCGTTCTTGCAACAACAACAGAAAGCTGCAGTGAAGAATGTCAAAAAAGAGGCGGATGCACTTGCCAGATTGAAGGCTGCAATCCGCCGGAATTCCAAGCATGCAATGGACAATGCAACTGCGATGCCACAAAATGCGAGGAATTAAAGTGAAAATTGAAAAAATTCGAGCGGATTTTCCGGTTTTAAAAAAAGGAATAATTTATTTTGACAACGCCTGCATGACTTTGCGCCCAAAACAAGTAATAGAAGCAATGAACGAATACTATTACGAGTTTCCAGCTTGTCCAGGGCGATCGCTTCACCAATTAGGAAACAAAGCAAGCGAGGCAATTGCAATTGCAAGAAAAAAAATTGCCAGATTCATTGGAGCAAAAAACGAAAAAGAAATAGTTTTCACTCGCAATACAACAGAGGCAATAAACCTCATAGCACACAGCCTTAAATTCGGAAAAAAAAACACTGTCCTTTCAAGCGACCGGGAACACAATTCAAACCTTGTTCCATGGATTATTGCAAGGGAACGCGGAATAAAACACGTAATAGTTAAGGAAAAAGAAAGCCACGAATTTGACTTGGATGCATTCAGTGAAGCAATGAATGAATCCGTTAAACTTGTAAGCATAGTGCATGCAAGCAATCTGGACGGATACATTCTGCCAGTAAAGGAAATAATTAAAACAGCTCATGATTTCAATGCATTGGTTTTGCTGGATGGAGCACAAAGTGCTCCGCATTCACCACTGAACGTGAAAAAAATGGATTGTGATTTTTTTGCTTTCAGTTCCCATAAAGCATTAGGGCCAAGCGGCATTGGAGCACTTTATGGAAAAAAACACTTGCTTGAAGAATTAAGGCCATTTATTTCCGGGGGAAGCACTGTTTCTAATTCCACTTATGAAAGCGCTGAATTCCTTGAAGTGCCAGAAAAACTTGAAGGTGGACTCCAAGATGTTGCCGGAATAATTGGTTTTGGAAAAGCCTGTGATTACATTGAAAAAATCGGCAGAAGCAGGATAGCAAAACATGAAAGAAAACTAAACAAAAAATTCCAGTCAGGATTGCTTGAATTGGAAAAAGCAGAAATAATCGGAGTAAAAGATACGGAAAAAAAAACAGGCATTACAAGTTTTAATATTGGAAAACTAGACTCGCATGAAGTTGCTTTGCTGTTGGATGAAGCAAAAATTGCGATGAGGTCAGGAATGCATTGCCTGCATTCATGGTTTAATGCACACAAACTGCGGGGCGCAGTGCGAGCTTCCTTTTACGCTTATAACACTGAATGGGAAGTAGAAAAAGCCCTCTTGGAATTAAGCGAAATAGAAAAGCATCTGGCTTAAATTGAAAGAAAAAAAGAATGAGGAGGGGTTCAGCCAAACAAAGCGCTTAAACCCGCTGCCGCTTCTTCTTCTGTTTTGCCTTTGTCTTCTTCCTCTGCTTTTTCTTCCTTTTTTTCCTCTGCTGGAGCTGTTGCTGCCGGTGCAGTTGCCTGCACAACTGCGGCTTTCTCAATTGCTTCATCAATGTTTACTTCCTTGAGTGAAGCCACAAGTGCTTTAACTCTTGCACTGTCAACTTTTACTCCTGCTGATTCCAAAACCTTTGTTACTGCTTCTTCTGTTATTTCTTTTCCTGCAGAATGCAGCAGCATTGCGGAATAGATGTACTCCATTTTTTTCACCTCTTAAAAATTAAACAAAAAAAACATGAGTTCTATTTTGTGTCTTCCTTTTTTTCCTCCGGTTTTTCGTTTGAATGCCCAGTGTCTTCTTTTGGTTCTGTTTTTTCTTGCTGTTTGTCAGTGTCTTTTTCGGGTTCTTCTTTGCTTGGAGCTGGTTTTACGAGTGCCTTGAGTGCCTGGGCCTGCGCTTGTGCCTTTGCAAGGATTTCTGGAGCAGTTGCTGAATTGATTATTCCTGCTTCAATTGAAAGTGCTTTGCTTTCCCTGAAAGCTTTTTGGAGGAGAACCTCGGCATTTTCAGGCATTATAAAGGCTATTTCAACAGACAAATTGAATGCTTTTCTATGGGCATCCATTAATGTGTTAAATGTTTTATCCAAATCAATGTCCAAAACGCTTGCTTCAAAGAGCTCTCCATTCATTAAAGCGCATGAAACATTCAAGCCGACCTCTATTGGTTTAATGTCAAGTTTTGCAAGTGCTTTTGCAACTCCTTCTGTTACAGTTTCACCTGCCTTGGTCACTGTTACATCCTTTGGAATAATTATTGACGAGCCTTTCATTTGGGGATTCAAGCCACCGGCTTTCAAGTCAGCCAAGTCAGGTCCTGGCGGCAAGCCAGTATCCCCTTTTGGAACAACAATATCCTTTTCAGCAATCATTCCGGCTTTTGCCGCGGTTTTGCCCTTGTTTTTCTTTATTGTTAAGTATAATTCAAATGGATCCATGTCAGTGAAAATTATTGCAATTGAGCCTTCAAGGAATGGCTGCAGTTTTTCAGCGTTAATGCCGGCTTCTTTTAATGCTCTGGCAAAAACCCTTGTTTTTGAAACCCTTATTATTGCCTTTCCGCTTAAAGATTTTCTTATTTTTTGGAACAGGGCAGCTGGAAACCTTTCAATTCTTGCAACTGCAATTACTTTGTGCTTTTTTGCAAGTTCCGCTAATTCCATTGCTTCCTTTTGCTTCCATTTAAGGGTGTGCATTTTTGCCATTTTATTTGCCCCCTGAAATCTTTATGGCAGGACCCATTGTTTTCTTTACAATTATTGATTTAATGTTCTGCTTTTTTCTTGGAAGAACTTTTTCCACTTCTTCGCATATTTTGAGTATGTTTTTTGCAATTTTTTCTCGCTCCATTGAATCATTGCCCACAACCACTTGAATTATTGGAATTCCTTTTCCCCGCCTGTTTGTAATGCGAACACTTGACTTTAATTTTTCAAGCTCGGAACGCACTTCGGCTGGATTTGTTGTAACAGGTTTTGGCATTTTTCCCTTGGGAGCCAATTCTTGCCCTAAATATTTTCCCACTGCAATCATTGCAGGACCTTCAGCCAAAAGCACGTCATGTTGCAGTATTTTTTGAATGTCCTGTTTTTTAAGCGAGGAAATTTTATCCTCCATTATAATTGTTTCAAAGTCTTCTTTCATTGTTGCAGCAAAAGAATCGCTTCGTGCAAAAAGGAGTGCCTTTCCCTCACCTCTGCCAGTAGAATAAGGCAAATCAATCTTCAAATCCACTTGGCCGTCTGGCTTTTTTGGGTCAAGGCCTGAAAGATTTATTATTAACTCTATTTGCTCAAGAAAATTCCTTTTCTTGGACTTTTTGTCCATTTCTTGCAATGAAGCAAGGACTGAATTCAAATCCATTTTTTTAGGCCTCCTGCTTTAAGCAGTGATAACGGTTAAAACAAGATAAAGTGAAATTGTGCAGTGAAAGGTTTAAATACCTTGCTCTGGGCTTTTTTGCTGGCTTGCTTCCTCTTTTTTTTCTTCTACTGGTTTTTCTTCTTGTCCAGCTTGGCTGGATGAAATAATTGAATCAAATGCTCCGCTTTTAACCTCTTTAATTATTTCACAAGCGCGTTTGCCTTCAACGTGAACACCCATTGAATTGCAAGCTCCAAGCACTTCGTTTACAGCACTCTTTAAAGAATAGGATGAAAGGCCTTCCATTTTCTTTTTGGCAATGCTTACAACTTGGCTCATTGAAAGCTCCGCTGCCTTTTCGCCTTTGGGGTCTTTTGCTGCCTTGTCAATTCCAGCTTCCTTTTTAATCAATGCAGAAACAGGTGGAAACCCTACTTCAATTTCAAATTTTTTTGTAGCTGAATCCACTGAAATCTTTACTGGCACTTTCATTCCCTTGAATTCAGCGGTTTTTTTGTTTATTTCAGCAACAACCTCTCCAATGTTTATTCCAAGTGGCCCCAAAGCCGGACCAAGCGGTGCTGAAGCCGTAGCAGCACCACCCTCAACCATTACACTTACAACTGGCATTCAAATCAACCTCTCTTCAATCTCACTTAAGAATTCTAATGTTTTCTGCTTTTGTTGTGACCGGAATCTTTACAGCTGCTTCCAACAGTTCAACTGTAACCTCTTCTTTTGCCTTGTTTATTCTTAAAACGCGGGCCTTTTCTCCCTTAAAAGGCCCTGAAACAAGTCTTACTTTAACGCCTTCTTTTATGGATTCCATTAAAGGCTTTGCTTCAAGTAGTGGCGATAACTCTTCTATTGGAATATTGCCACCAACAATTCCCTTGCCTTTAATGTGGGGAATGTTTGTAATCAGCCTGCGCACTGAAAGCTCGCAATCCCCTTCAATCAAAATGTATCCTTTCAATTCAGGCATTACTACAAGTGAATAAATTTCAAGTGGTTCGTTCTCTAACTTTTTTTGAAGCATATCCACTACCAGACTCTCCTGTCCCGCAGTAGTTCTCACAGAAAAAATCATTAAATCACCAAAAAAAACAAAAAAGTGCTTTGGATTTATTGTAATAATTGGAAAGTAAAAGGGTTAAAAAGTTATCTTATAATGCCCAAATTTGTCATCAAAAGAAAAACCAAGTAAATAATGTAACCAATAAGCCCAATCAAGGCAACACCCAAAAGGATTACCTTGAACATTGTTGAAAATTCCTTGAAATTGGGTTTTTTTGAAACAGTAAAAACCCTTTTAGATGATGCAATAAAATCCTTTATTGATTCAACCAAATTCATTAATTTCACTCCCATTTATCCAGCTTTTAGGGCTTTTTAGCCAGTGAACTCAATGCCTAAATCAATTCCTTTCTCTGAATGCACTGCATTCAAATCATCCAAGTAAGGGAATTTTCCACCCGCAACAACAACCATTGCCTGGATTCTGTTCTTCGGCATTTTGTCATCAACCATTGCACCCCATATTATGTGGGCGTCAGCGTGAATTTTTGCACTAACAGTTTCAACAATCATTTCTGCTTCACGCAAAGTCATATCACTACCGCCTGTTACATTCACCAAAGCGCGTTGAGCATCACTAATATCAACATCCAACAATGGTGAAGTCAATGCATTCTCAACTGCTTCCAATGCACGGGCATCACTTGCTTCCTCGCTCTGTGATTCACCCAAGCCAATCATTGCTGCTCCTCCGCGCCTTAAAATAGTGCGCAAGTCAGCGAAATCCAAATTGATAAGCCCTGGCTTTGTAATCATTTCAGTTATTCCTTTCACTGCATTTGTGAGAACCTCGTCTGCCACCTTAAAAGCTGCATTCACCGGCAGATCAGGGGCTATTTCCAAAATTTTATCGTTTGGAATAACAATAATTGTATCAGTGTGCTCTTTGAGCTTGGCAAGACCTTCAAGTGCATTCTGTGTTCTGCGCTTGCCTTCAACAGTAAAAGGCAGTGTTACAACAGCAACAGTCAATGCCTTTACTTCCTTTCCAAGCTCTGCAACAATTGGAGAAGCACCCGTGCCTGTGCCTCCACCCAAGCCACAAGTAATGAAAAGCAGGTCAGAATCTCCAAGCACATCCATTAATTCATCAATGCTTTCCCTTGCAGAGGCTTCCCCCACAGCAGGATCAGAACCAGAACCAAGGCCTCGCGTGGTTTCTCGACCGATTAAAATCTTTTTATCTGCCTGCGTGTTAAGCAAATCCTGAGCATCAGTATTAATTGCAAATGTTTCAGCGCCCTTTATTCCAACCTCATGCATTCTCTGCACTGTGTTGCAACCGCCTCCACCAAGGCCCACTACTCTAATTTTGGCGCTTGATTTTTCAAGCAATTTTGTTAAATCTTCCTCGCCTTTTATTTTTTTGGGCTTTCTTTCAAATCGTTTATCCGGAAGGTTTTTTGCCCTCTTAATTGCCTTTTTTACAATGCTTTCCACGCAAAAGCCTCCTTTCAAGCATTTTTTACAATTTTCAGTTATAAAATTACAATATAACAATTTTTGCCATTAAAACCGTTTAAAACCTTTCGGTTTAAAGCAAGTATTTTTTGGACACAAGCCCTATAATAATTGCCACTGAAAAGGATTAAAAACCAATGCAAGGAAACTCAACATAACGCTGCCATGAAAAACCGCAAAAAAAATGGCTGAACACGCAAAGACACAAAATAAAAACATTTATTAAGAAAAGCGGGAAAACTATTACATAACACGCATTATAATTCAATATAGTTAATTCGGAGGTTGTCCAATGCCAAAAATTAAAAAATTACAAAAAGCTATTGAGCCGAGAACCTTTAAGGGAACTATCCACGGCAAAGGAACCAGAGGAACACATACACCCGCAAAAGAAATGGCAAGAGTGCGAAAGAGAAGAATTCCAGCAGTAAAACCATCAAAAGCACTAATAGAAATTAAAGGCCGTGCTCTGCCGCATGAAATAGTGCAAGGCATACGCAATGGAGTTCCAGCAAGGAAAATGAGAGACTTAATAAAAAAATTAAGAGGTTACTCTGCCTTTGAAGAAGCCCAAAGAAGAGGTTACGTGTATGCAAGCTGGCCATTAACCGGCACGCCGAGAGTGGTGTTCACCAAAAAAAAGCCAGTTGGACTGGCATTTAGGGGAAGAACAATTAAAATTTAACCACAATGCCCGAGTAATTTCAACCAGCAAAAATAACAATTAAATGTAAAGCTTTAAATTATGGCAGTGCATAATATTTTCAGTTAAAAATGGAAAGCAAAAAAATAAAGCAAACAGTGCACAGCATTCGCTCACTTAAAATACAGGGCGCGAGTGCCGTGCGAAAAGCAATTGTTTTGGCTTTAAAGCAGTCAGTGCAGGAAAGCAATGCCCACAGCGTGAAAGAATTCCGGCACGAGTTAAGAAAAAATGCATTACTGCTTGCAACTGCCAGACCCACTGAACCTGAAACACGCACTGCTCTTAGAATAATACTCAAAAAAGCTTTCGCTGAAAAACCATTGAATGAATTAAAAAAATCCATAATACAGGAATGCATTTCCTACGAAAAAAACAGAAAAAAAGCAATGCAAAAAATTGCAAAAATTGGAGCAAGAGAATTAAAAAATTGCAATACTGTTTTTACTCACTGTCATTCGCATACAGTGGAAGCAATTCTATTGCAAGCAAAAAAGAACAGAACACTGAAACGCGTTATTAACACGGAAACAAGACCACAATGGCAGGGCAGAATCACTGCTACAAACCTTGCAAAAGCAGGCATTCCAGTAACACACATTGTTGACTCTGCTGCTGGTGTTTTCCTAGAAGAAGCTGACGCGTTTATAACTGGTGCTGACGCGATTCTTGCAAGCGGTGCAGCAATAAACAAAATAGGCACTTCCCTTATTTCACTCAAAGCAAAGCAACTAGGAATACCACACTACATTGCCACAAGCACTCATTCATTTGATCCAGCAACATACTACGGTGAAAAAGAAGAAATAGAACAACGCTCTCCAAAAGAGGTTTGGGAAAAAAAACCCAAAGGAGTCACAATAAAAAACCCAGCTTTTGATACAACAAAAGCAAAATACATAAAAGCAATCATCTGCGAAAAAGGAATTTTTTCTCCCAAAAAGTTTGTGAAAAAAATGGAAAAAGACCTAAAACTCAAAGAAAAAAAATTCACCTCATTGGTGGAAATGCTACACCGTCAAAACTAATGCTACCATTCAACGCTTAAACGGATTCAAATAAGAACCACTCACTGCAACTATAAGGAAAAGAACTGCAAAGAGGGAAAGGGGCAGAATTGAATTAATTCTTAAAGGCAAAGAAACAAAAGCAATATTCTGCGGCATTTTGGACAATTCGTTCTTATCACTGCTTCCAGGCTTTTTAGTTGGTTCAGTTGGCAGTATGGTTTGTGAAAAAACTTCCTGCCTTTTATGCAATTCAACCGGAAAACCGTTGAACAAATGCACTTTTCTCTGACCTGAATCAAAATAAAAAACCAAAATTTTTTCACCCTCTTTTAAAAACAGGCAAGCATTTTCGTCAAATTCAACTTCATGCCTTCCAACAATTACCGCTCGGCCTGCAAACAATTCCTTCTCCAACAAAGAATCAATTATTGAAAACACTACAGT
>JAFCFP010000025.1 GCA_017608575.1 Candidatus Iainarchaeum sp.
CGGTCAAAGTCAAGAGCGCTAAAGATGAATACAGCGTAGAGTGGGATACTTCAAAGGTAAAAAGCGGTGAATACGAAATCAAGGCAATTGCAACTGATCAGGCTGGGAACAGTACAGAGGCAATTCTGTCAGTGAAGGTTGTAAATGAAAACGAGCTTGATAAAAACAAAGAAAAAGCACAAAACGCAATAGACCTTGCAGTGAATTCAAAGGAAAAAATTTCAAGTATTGAAAACCAATTAAAAGAAGTGCTTGTTTCACTGCCACTTGAATTCACTGAATTGCAGAGTTCAGCGGAAAAATTAATGGCTGAAGCTAACTCGCTTTTAAAGCAAGGCTATTTCAAGGAAGCACAAGAAAAAGCATTATTGGCTTCCAAAAAATTTACACAAATAGCCAATGAATTTACTTTCTTAGACTACAATGCAATAGTAAAATCTTTCAGTGAAAGTGAAATAAAAGAAAAACTTGGTGTTCTTAACATTTCTCCCGAGCTTTCAAGAAAAGCAATTGAAAACCTTAAAGGCAAAAATCCTGTGAGAAAAATAAAAGTAGTGCAAGTGAAAGATGGAAACTCTCCAGCTTACAATATAGTAGTAATTATTTCATTGAAAAATGATTCAAATGATGAAAACTTCCAAGTAGTTGAAATAGTGCCAAAATCTCTTGCCTTTAAAGCTGAAAGACTGCAAGCATCACAGGCATTCATTGTAATAAAAGACGATCCAATAATTAAATTCAATGTTTCAGGAATTCCAAAAGGCGAAACAGTTGAAATAAAATACAACTTAAAAGAAGCAATCAGCAAGTCAAAAGCAGATGCTTTTTTGGAAAGAATTGAAAAAGACTTTTCAGTGCCGCCGCTTTATTTTTCTTCAAAGGAAAGTATTACCGTTGAAGAATTTGCTGGCGTAAAACAGTCAACTCCAGCAGTGCCTCTAGCTGAAGCAATTCTGCCGCTGGTTTTGGTGCTAATAGTGTTCGTGGTAATAGTGGCAGCATTGTTTTTCTTTTACTATGCAAAAAAGCCCAAAAAGGAAACAGCTGTTACTCCATTGCATGTAGCAGTGGAAAAAACCCAGGGGGCTTTAAAGCAATCCAGGCTTGGATTGTTTAAGAGAAAACAGAAACCAAAAACTGGTAGATGGGCTTATAAAGGTGAGTGACTGAATTAAATGGGTTGCAATGAATACTGTTACCATTGTTGGGGCAGGGCCAGCAGGCTTGTGGACAGCAATAGAACTAAAGGAAAGAGGCTGGGATTCACTTATTCTTGAAGAGCACTCTCAAGTGGGAGTGCCAATGCATTGCTCTGGTCTTATAAGCGCTAGTGGAGTAAAAGAATTAGGCCTTAAATTAAAAGATGCCTTGCTCAACAACATTTATGGCGCTGAAATCATTGCTCCTGATGGAAGCAGTCTTTTTGTTAAAAGAAAAACTCCTGCAGCATTTGTAATTGACAGAACCAAATTTGACAAGTCATTGCAAAAACAAGCTGAAAGACTTGGATTGAAGGTACAATTCAATTCACAATTGATTGATTTTAGAAAGGAAACAATTTTTTACAAGAAAAAAAAGCATGGCGAAATGGATAAAACAAAAATATTGGTTGGCGCTGATGGAGCGCATTCAAAGGCAAGAGAATTAGTCAACATTATTATTCCAAAAGAAAACTTTGTTCACACTTATCAAGAATTTGCAGTTGGCTCGTTTGATCCAAAAATAGTTAAATTGTTTTTTGGTTCTTTTGCTCCTGGTTTTTTTGGATGGATTATTCCTGAGAGCAGTGAAAGAGCCCGTATTGGAATTGGCACTTCTCTTGGCACTAATCCAATTAAAGCATTCAAGGAATTCAAGGAAAAAAACAGGCTTGAGTTTTCCAGCACCAAAAAGGAAAGCTTTGTTGTTCCAATTGGGCCACCGCTTAAAAGTTGTGTGCATAAAAACATTTTATTAGTTGGAGATGCTGCATTTCAAACAAAGGCATCCACTGGTGGTGGAATAATTATGGGAATGCTTTCAGCAAAAAAATGCGCTGCTGCAATTGATCATTTTTTGAAGAATGGAAAGCCTCTTACAAATTATAATTCTTACTTAAAGGAAATAAACAAAGAATTGAAAATTCATTGGAAAATCCGTTCTTTTTTGAATAACCAAAGCGATGAAAAAATTAACAAATTGTTCAAAAAACTCAAAAAAGCAGGCGTGGAAGAATTTTTGGAAGAATTTGGTGACATGGACAAGCCTTCGCGTTTTGTGGGAAAAATACTGAGAAAGCCAAGTATGTGGAATTTGGCCGCATTAGCGTTGAGGTTCCGATAGTGATTTTGATGCCCTTTAAAAGATTTTGAAAGAAAAAGTAGGACGCCTTGAGGAAAAATAAAGAAGAAATAGCCCCGGAGAGATTCGAACTCCCGTCGCAAGGTCCAGAGCCTTGCATGCTTGGCCACTACACCACGGGGCTATTGCTATCAAAACAAATTTGTGGAAAGAAATATTTTAAAGCGCATTATTTTCCGTACTTTCTTTGTCTTGAATTGAATTCCTGCACGGCCAAATCCAAGTCTTTTTCACTGAATTCAGGCCAATACTTATCACAAAAGTATAATTCTGAATAACTTGACTGGTATGTGAGAAAACCACTTAAGCGCTTTGTTCCAGAAGTTCGTATTATTAAATCAGGATTTGGAAATTTAGCATATAAATAGTCTTGGAATGTGCGCTCGTTTAATGAATCCAGGTCAATTTTTTTTTGCATGTAATCATGGGCAATGCTTTTGGCTGCGTCCACTATTTCCATTTGTCCATCATATCCAAGTGCAAGGTTGACCAAGCGTTCACTGAAACTTGCAGTGTATTCTTGCACTTCAAGCATTTTGTTTTTAATTTTTTGCGGGAATTGTTCCAGCCTTCCAATAAAATTCAGCCTTATTCCGTTTCTTTCAAAGTAATCTGTTTCAAGTACTTTGTTGAGTTCGTTTTCAAAAACTTTGAACAATAGCTTCAATTCGTTTTTGTTGCGTTCAAAGTTTTTAAGGGAGAGCGTATAAAATGTTCCAGTTTTAATAGTTGGATATTTGGAAATCCAGTCAAGTGTCTGCCAAGCTTTTTGAGTGCCAAGCTTGTAGGCTTCAAGCAATGAAATGCCTTGTTTTTTAGCGTAACGCCTGTTTCCGTCAGGAATGAATGCAATGGATCTAAGCATTTAAACCAGTCCTTTTCAATACTAAAAAATTCCTTGAAACTAATTTAAATGTTTTGATTTTTAAATCTTTTTAGTACAAGGCTCAAATAGCTGTTTTTTTAGTTGCTTTTTTGGATCTTTTTTTCATCAAACCTTTTCCCTTTTCAAGCGTAATGGAGTCTACACCGCCAATATAAGGAAAACAAATAAATATAAGTAACTTAATATAATAATAATAAATCTCAAAAAGGGTTGAACAGTATGGCAATCAATGAACTAAAAATTCCTTCTTCAAGCGTAAAAGTAGTGGATAAAAAAAAAGCAGAAATTCCTGTGAAAAAAAAGGAGACATTTGAAGAGATTGTAAGAGCACTGGAAGAGCACATGAAAAAAACACAGGAAGAAAGGAAAAGGATTCTGGCTCAAAAGACGGCAAGTTTTACTCCTAAAGAAAACGTAAAATTTTTGGAGGAAATAAAGGTTCCTCCATTGAAGCTATTAAAGGAAGACACAGTGAAGAAAAGCTGATTTTGATGCTTTTAAACGAAACAAAAGGCGTTGAGGTAATTGAAAAATTAAGGCATGCTGTTTCTTTTTTGCAGAAAGCGCGCGGCTTGATGTTTGAGAGGAAAAAAAATTTTGATTACGCGCTTTTGTTTCATTTAGGCCGTGAGTCAAGGGCAAGGGCTTCAATCCATATGTTTTTTGTTTTTTTTCCAATCTGCGTGCTTTTTCTTGATTCAAAAAAGCGAGTTGTAGACAAAGCAATACTAAGACCATTCCAGCCAAATTACACTCCAGTGAAGTCCAGTGCTTTTATTGTTGAATTGCCAGTTGAAAAAAGCAGTTTAGTGAAAATAGGCGATTTATTGAAGTGGTAAAAGGCCCTGCTTTTAAGGTTTTAAAAAAATTAGAGAGGAAAGTTAAAAGGATGCGCGCGAACGCTTTTTTTTAACTTTCCTCCTTTGCCTTCTTTTGCCTTCTTTTTTACAGAATTCGGGGTGATAAATTACCCAACCGTTAATATATACCCTCATTCTTATATATAATACATGCCCATTTGAAGAAATAACTTTTAGCTTTCTGCTTTTTATTTAAACTAACTCACTGGCTTTCATTAATTTTTTTTCAAAATTTTGAATTTTGCCGTTTTTAATGCTCAAGCCCTCTGATTTCAGCAGTTTTTCCTTTTGTTTCACTCCTTGGGAAAAACCGCCAATTTTTCCATTGGATAAAACAACCCTGTGACAGGGCACAACTGGAAAAAAAGGGTTTTTTTTGAGTGCAAAACCAATGGCTCTTGCTGCTTTTTTTCGGTGAAGAGCTTTTGCTATTTCACTATAGGTTGAAACCCTTCCTTTTGGAATCCTTTTAACTGTTCTGTAAACTTTTTTTCTGAATTCAGGGACAAACAGCATTTTGTCAATTATGAAATCTTGTACTTTTTTTGGAATTAATTCTGAAAAACTCTCGCCTCGAAGAATGCGGTTTCTTATTTGTGTTGAGGAAATGTTTTCAGTTGCCTTGCTTTGCGGCAAAACAATTGCTTTGTTTTCTTTAAGCCACTGCGCTGAAAAAGCATTCTTGTTCTGTCCTTTTATTGGCACTACAATGATTTTTATTTCCCTGATTAATTCATTGAAGCCAGCCCACTTTGGCACTTCGTTAACCAGATTTGATCCAATCATCCACATAAAATTAGTTTTTGGATACAGTCTTTTAAGTTCCCGGACTGTGTCAATTGTCCGGTTTTTCCTTCGCTTTTTTCCAAGCTTTATTTCAAGGGTTGAAAGCTTCATTTTTTTCTCGCCCTTTAATGCGATTTTCAGCATTTTAACTCTGTGTTCAACTGAGGAAAATTGGTTTTCTGATTTGAATGCATGAATCCTGCAGGGCATAAACCAGATTTCGTCAGCAATTTTTTCTTTCAATACAGCTTTTGCTGCAAGCAAGTGGCCCCTGTGAACTGGATTAAAAGAGCCACCGAAAACCGCCACAGTTTTCAAATTCTCACCAAAAAAGGACCTTGGAGCTTGTGTTTGTTTTCGTTTATTCTTTTAATTATTGCTTTTGCCTTTTTTTCTTTTGGTTTTTTGTTTTTGTCAAGCTGGGAAATAATTTTATCAATGTAGCTGTATGTTGCTTTGAGGTCTTTTTCATCCATTTGTCCTTTCCTCAATCCTGCTGATGGTTTCTTTTTGAGTATTTCTTTGTCAATGCCGCGCCATTTTGCTATCTCCAAAACCTCTGTTTTAAGCAGGCTTCCAATTGGCAAAATGTCAGAAGCACCATCACCGTATTTGGTGAAATAGCCAAGCATTCTTTCTGATTTGTTTGATGTACCGACAACAAGCGCATTTTTTGAGTTTGCAAAAAGGTAAAGCAACACCATTCTAATCCTTGAACGCAAATTTTCTTTTGCCAGTGAACTCTGCCTCCATGGAACAGTATTAAAAGTGGAAAGAATAATGTCAATTGGCACAATATCAAATTCAATTCCGAGTTCGTTGCAAACACGAATGGCGTGCTCTGTGTCTTTGTGCCTTTTGAGGCTGACTTCCGGCATCAACAAGGCGTGCACGTTTTTTTTCCCAATTGCGTCCACTAACACAAAAGCAACAAGCGCTGAATCAAGTCCGCCGCTTATTCCAACAACTGCTTTTTTGAAACCGGTTTTTTTAAAATAGTTTTTTGTTTCCTGAACAATTTTTTTGTAAACTTTTTCGCAGTTCATTTAGCTCCCCATTGCTTTAAGGCAATTGCGAGTTCTTTGTGCATTAAAGCATAATCTTTTGCGGGAATTCCTTGCAATGCAGCTTCAACTGCCTGCCTCATTGCTTTTGCGCCGGCAATAGTGCCCTTTTTGTGGCCATGGATTCCACCGCCTGCCTGAATTATTATGTCAGTGCCAAGGATTTTCAACAATGCTTCAACCTTGCCTGGATGCAAGCCACCAGAACACACTGGAAAAACGCTTTTCAAATGCGAACTTTTTTCGGTAATTCCTTTAACGATTCCTTTTACTTCTTTTTCTGAACCGTGCATTTTTCCAACTATGGCGCCAACATGCAATTGGTCAACTCCTGCAAGCCTTGCAAGTTTCGCAATTGAAAGCATTGAAATGCCGTAATCTGGAATCCTTGTCAGTGCAGCGTGCCCTGCCCTGTGTGCATGAATTATCAAGCCAAGGTCTGCTTCTCGCAGTGACTGCAATGCCGCCCAGCCGGCTGTCAGAATGTCAATCATTACATATCTGCCGCCCTGTTGTTTTACGAATTTGGCTCTGCGGAGCATTTCATTTGTTTCAGCGGTGACATTTGGCATATAGGCTTTTTTTTCACCTGTTTCTTCCTCGCTTTTATCCCGCATTTTCAGGGTTTCAGTGACGCGTTTTTTAAATGAATTGAATTTCATGCTTGTAAGGTTTTCATCATCTTTAACTAAATCACAGCCTCCAAGCCAGGCATTATAAGCAACTTTGGCGTGTTCTTTTTCATTCAAGCCAACCTTGGGTTTGACAATGGTTCCAACCAATGGCCTGTCTTTAATGCCAAGGGTTTTTCTCACTCCCTTTATTCCAAATTTGGGGCCATTGAATGAATTAACAAATGCTGCTGAAAAGGAAATGTTTTCAAGCCTTAATCTTTCCAAGTATTTCATTCCATAAATGTTTCCAGCAATGCTTGACAAAAGCTGCGGAATACTGCCGGCTTCAAACAATTCCAATGGATAGGCTATTTGTATGGTGTTTCCTTTGATGCTAAAAACAGAGGGCTTGAGTTTTTTGGCAATGCGTGGCTTCATTGTTGCAAGATCAGTCCATGTTCCAATGGAGGATTCTTTTGCAATTTCTTCAGCTGCGCGCTCCATTGAAATTCCTTTAGCCGGCTTTACTTTGAATTCTACAACGAGTTCGTTTTTTTTAGGTGAATGCTTTTTGTCAACATAACTTATTTTGGTCATTTAACCGCCTAATCAAAAATCAAGCCCAACAATTCAGTTACTCAAACAACAAATGCAGCGTTAGTTATTTATTTATTGTTCTCTTTATCCTTGTAAATGATAGTAATTGTTTCAGGATTGCCTGGCTCAGGGAAAAGCACTTTGGTTGAAAAACTCGCTGAACATTTTTCCCTCAAACCGGTTTTTGCATCTGATATTCTTGCACAGCTCAGGGAAAAGAATGCAATGCAGATTAATGCAATGAACACAAAAAAAGGAACTGGTTTTTGGGAAAGCAGTGAAGGAAAAAAATTTGTAAAAGAAAGGGAAAAAAACCTTGACTTTGACAGAAAACTTGACTTGGAGCTTTTAAGGATAGCAAAACAGGGAGGCAATTTAATTTTTGACAGCCGCACAATGCCGTGGCTTTTCAAGGGCAAGGCATTCAAAATATGGCTCAAGGCTTCGCTAAAAACATGCGCTGAACGGATTGCCAAAAGAGACAACCTTTCAGCCAAAAAAACCCTTGAATTGCTCAAGGCAAGGTTTGAAACAGACAAGCGTATTTACAAAAAACTATACGGTTTTGCACTGGGTGAGGACTTCAAGCCATTTGATTTAGTGATTGACACTGAATCGCTTGATGCAAAACAGGTTTTCAATAAAGCCGTGAAAGAAATAGAAAAAGCAATTTAGCCTTTTCGCGGTTTGTAAGGCGGTCTTTTTTCACATGGCTTTTTCGACAGCGGAAAAGGAATTAAAATAATCCCTTTAAAAAACAAAAAGAATGAAAAAAAAGGCAATTGATTATAGTTCTTTTACCACAAGCCTTATGTCTTGGGCAGTAATTGTTTTGCGTTTGGCGTGGTTTGCGAAAACGCGTGCTTGCTGGGCAATCTTCATGCCTTTTTCTTCCAAGTATTCAGCCAAAACCCGTGCGGCGTTCTCGCTCACTCTTTCGCCACCGCCTTTTCGAATTATTCTATCAACAGCTGCAATTGGCAGTTCTCCCATTTTAAGAACCTCCCATACCATTAAACACAAAAATACTATTTAAATATTTCTATTTTTCAAAAAAAAGCCCATTTTGCGCTTTTTGCCCTAAAAAAGTCAAAATATTAAATTCTTCGCTTAATATCTTTTTTGATGGTGGAATAAATGCAGGAATTCATTGAACACTCATTGATAAAAAAAGGCACAATCCAGAAACGCCCATACCAAGAAGAACTGGCAAAAAAGGCTTGGCTCAAAGGCAACACTCTTGTTGTTGCTCCAACCGCTATTGGAAAAACAATTGTTGCTGTATTGCTTACTGCTTTTACTCTGCAAAAAAACCCAAAAGCAAAAGTATTAATTCTTGCTCCAACAAAACCACTTGCAATGCAGCACTTCAATTCAATGAAAAAACTAGTAAGCATTCCAGCAAAAAAAACCGTTCTGCTAACAGGCACAATAAAACCAAGAGAACGCACTGAATTGTTCGAAAAAGCAACAATTATAAGTGCAACCCCCCAGTGCATTCGCAATGATGCTAAAAATGGAAAAATTTCCCTCGAAAAAATAAAGCTCTGCATTTTTGACGAAGCCCATAGGGCAGTGGGAGAATACTCTTATGTTTTCATTGCAGAAAAGCTCCGCGAACAATCCCCTAACGCGTTAGTGCTTGCATTAACAGCTTCGCCCGGCCATGAAAGGGAACACATTGAAGAAATCGTAAAAAACCTCGGCATAAAAAACATTGAAATAAAGTCACATGAAGATTCAGATGTAAAAGGTTTTGTGAACGAAATTGAAATTGAATGGATTCGGGTTTTGCTTCCAAAAGAATTCAATGAAATTATTTCCCTCTTAAAGGAATTCATGCAGTCAAGGCTTACTGCACTTAAAAGAATTGGCTTGGCAAAAACAAGCAATCTAAAATACTACAACCGTTCCAGATTGCTTGAATTGCAGCAAAAAATTTCCTCACGGCTTTCGCGTTATGGAAAAAAACAGCCATCTCTTTACGCTGCCGCAACAAAAACAGCTGAACTGCTGAAAGCAAGCCATGCAATTCTTTTAATTGAAACACAGGGCATTCAGGCATTAAATGATTATTTTGGAAGAATGCTTTCCCAAAGCAAGCAGGAAAAAAGCTCGCGAGCACTTAAAGCAATGTTAAAGGATGCGAGAATTGCCCGCGCAATCATTGAAACAAGAAAACTGGCAGTTGAAAAAAAAGAACACCCAAAACTTTCAGAGTTAAAAATTTTGCTTGAAAAACAGTTTCAAGCAAATCCGTCATCGCGAGTGCTTGTTTTTAACCATTACCGCGATTCAGTAAAGTACTTGGTGGAAGAACTGGCAAAAGTCCCCAATGTTAAACCATTGGCTTTTATTGGGCAGGCAACACGCGGGCAACAAAAAGGCATGAGCCAAAAAGAACAAGCACTTGCCTTAAAGGAATTTAAAAAAGGAAAATACAATGTATTGGTTGCCACTAGTGTTGCAGAGGAAGGCTTGGATATTCCAAGCTGTGATTTAGTGATTTTCTTTGAACCGGTGCCGAGTGAAATAAGGCACATCCAGCGCAGGGGAAGAACTGGGAGAATTAAAAAGGGAAAGGCAATAATCTTAATGGCTAAAGGCACACGAGATGAAGCGTTTTATTGGAGTGCTTTCAGGAAAGAAAAGGCAATGGCAAAAGAACTGAAAAAAATGCAGCATTTGTCGGAGAATTCAAAAAAACGCAGAAAGGTCAGCAAAAAACAAAAAACGTTGCATGACTGGTGAAGTAATTGAGGCAAAAAAAAATAAAAAAACAAAAAATCCTTGACAATGGCAGTGGCTTATTGGTGTATGCAGACCATCGCGAGTCAACCTGCAATGTTATTGATTTTCTTGAATCAATGGGTTGCACTGTGAAAAAAGCACAACTGGAAACAGGGGATTATGTAATTTCGGGAAAGGTTGCGGTTGAAAGAAAAACCGCTTCAGATTTTTTGTCCTCGCTCATGGATGGCAGGCTTTTCTCACAGCTCATAAATTTAAGTGAAGCATATGAACAACCATTGCTTTTAATTGAAGGCACTCCAAATGAATTGTTTGCATTAAGCAACATTCACAAGCATGCAATAATTGGAGCATTAACATCCATTGCATTGAACTACCGCGTTCCTGTTTTGTTCACTGAAAACGAGCGTGGAACAGCTGAATTCATTTATGTAATTGCCAAAAGATTGCAGTCGGAAAAAGAAAGAGATATTGCGTTAAGAAAAGGAAAACCCGGATTGACTCTCGCAGAACAACAGCGCTATGTTGCTGAATCACTGCCATTGGTTGGCCCAAAAACAGCTAAAAGGTTGTTGGAGCACTTTGGGTCACTGCACTCGCTTTTCAATGCTGAATTGCATGAATTGAAAAAACTGGAAAAAATGGGTCCAAAAAAGGCAAAAAAGATAAGAAAATTGATTTATGCTAAATATTCACCGAAAAAAAAGGAGAATTGCTCTTAGCATTGCGGAGGGAATTTTTTGACTAAAAGAAGGCTTTTAAGCAAAACAAGTCCTGTTAAAAGAAAGGCCGCAGCGAAAAGAATTAAAAAAAGCCGTTCACAGGACCGTGCAAGAGCCTATTTTGGGCTTCTTAAAAGCATGGGTAGAATTCCAGCAAAATGGCGCACTTCAGCTGGCTTGCAGGAATACAATTCTCTTTTAAGGCGTCAAGCCAAAAGAATTGAAGAAATCGTTGCAGAAAAAGCAAAAACACTTAAAGCCAGTGGCAAATACAGAAAGGTGATGGTTCTTGACGCTGGCTGCAGTGTTCAATTCATTGCTGAACTTAAAAGGCATTCGTTGTGCAAGGGAAAAGTGAACATTACTGGTCTCACACTTGCTGTGCCCCTTGGAGAAAAACAGTTAAAGAAAAGGTTTTTGCAGGCAAGAGAAATGCTTTTAAGGGAAGGCAAAAGGAGCCAAATTGAAAAACTGGAGTTTGAATTTGAAAAAGCCTTAAAAGAATCACGAGAATGGAATGCAAACAAAAAAATGGCTGATGAAATCAGGATTGGATTAGCTGAAACAAAATCCTTTGGAAAAAAATTTGACGTAATTGTTTCGGTGGGAATGCTTGAAGTTGCATTAAGCCAGCGCAAAGCAGTATTAAATCTTTTAAGGCATCTTGAAACAGGTGGAATTGCAATTCTGAGGCTTGGCAGGCCATTAGAGCCAAGGCTTGTGAGCGCATTAGAAAAAAGAGGGTTTAAGGTTAATGCAAAGGGAATAGTTTACACCATTCAGAAAACAAAATAAAAACAGAATCAAGAAAGCTTATAAAATATTTTTCCAAAAAAACAATTATAAAAACCAGTGAATGCTACCCAAAAAAAAAGCGTCCGTCAGCCAGCGGCAGGCTTCGGGCTTCCCAAGCCCGCAACCCGGGTTCGAATCCCGGCGGACGCATTAATGCGCAATGGGTAAGAAGGTCTATGGAAGTAAATACGGGCTTTATAGACAAAAACAAGACAGGAAACAGCCATATAATCCCTAAGGTGTGTGTATGAGTAAAAATAAGGTTTCTGGAGATGAAGGAGAAAAAGAGGTTATTAAGTTAGTCCCCTGTCCAAATTGCAATAAGCCACTAATGCAGTTGCCGAAAAATTACCCTCTATATGACTTACAATGCACTGGCTGTTCTTTTAGAGTTCAAGTTAAAACTAATAATTCCAAGCCAAAATCTGAGATTTTTGGTGCTGGTTGGGACATCATTGATAAAGTTCTTAAATCTGGATTTATGTTGCCGCCACTAATTGTAAATTTTAAATGGAAAGAAAAGGGTGTTGAGCATCAAAAAATAATATTTTATCCATTCATTCCAAAGGCTAATTTAAAGAAAAGACAATTATCCAAAACTGCCAGAAGAGCAAATTATAAAATGTTCAATTATATCGGACTAGACAAATTACCTCACTTTGTATTATACGAAAAATAGTAAATGCCTAATCATAAATGTCAACTATTCTGCAAGGAAATTCCTTATTTGCTCCCTCAACCATTCAGCCTTGGAATTATAGCCAGAGGCTTTAAGTTTCGCTTGAAAAGCATCATAAATATCCCTTTCCAATTGGGCTTTGATTTCAAGCTCGATTTTGGGCATGGTTTCATCTCCTTTATGATTATGCAAATTGTCATTCAAAATAGGGCCTATTTATAAAGTAATTGTCAAAAATATTCTTAATAAATGACTATTTTTGTCAATTATATGTGGCTTTATTTATAAATAAGTTGTCAAAAAATAGAAAGGTTTAAATATACAATAAGTATAATAGTAAGTATGACAATCTTCGATATAAGCCAATTAGCGGAGCAAAATCCTTGGTGGGTAGATAAGAGTAACATTCTGAAAGATTATAAAATTTCAAGTCTAGCTAAGTTAAAGTTCCAATGGGATCCTAATATCAGGCATTACATAAAGCTAGATCAGGATGTTATCTACACTATCAGAGGACCAAGACAGGTAGGCAAGACAACTTTAATTAAGATAATCATCAGAGATCTCCTACTAAATAAAAAAGTTAATCCTGAAAATATATTTTTCTGGTCATGCGAAAGAAATGATTCAAAGGAACTAAACCAAATTTTACAGACATATTTTGATTGGCGTTTGCCCTCTACTAAAGACAGGAAGTATATTTTTCTTGATGAAATATGTGCAGTGAAAGGGTGGCCTAAAGAAATAATATATTTCGCTAATAAAGGGGCATTTACAAACTGTTCAATAATCCTCACTGGTTCTCATTCTATGGATATAAAACATTCAACTGAACTTATGCCTGGAAGGAGGGGTGGTGAAGAGAATAACCCATTAGATAAAATACTACTGCCTATGAAATTCTCAGAGTTTGTAACTTTGGTGCGGCCAGAATTCAAACAAAAACTGTTTGACATGAACCTCGTCAAAACAAAGGATAGAAAAAACAAAATATTTGAATTATTTCAAGGTAAAATAAATCAGGATATAACAAATTTATCAATTTATAAAAAACAACTGGATAGCTTATTTGAGATATATCTTCTTACAGGTGGCATTCCTGCTACAATAAACGAATTAAGGGAAACTGACAAGTTATCTACCCGCATATTCAACGTTTACCTTACGGCAATTATTGGAGATTTGAACAGATATGGCTATAAAGAACATTATTTCAAGCAGATATTAAGAGAAATATTTAATTCACTATCTAACCCGATTAGTTGGAACAGTTTCACCAAAAGCACAGAGGTAAGGTCTCACAATACGGTTCAGGAGTACATTACTGCTTTAGAAGAACTGTACATAGCAAACATCTCTTATCGATGCTCAATCCATAATCACAAAATCCATACATTTATGAAAAAAATATACATTCAAGATCCTTTCATTTTTCATGCACTCCATGGATGGTCAAATAATAAGAAAGACTACTTTACAAACGCAAAAGCGAACATATTGGATTTAGAGATGAAAAGCAAGTTGATTGAAGGAGTAGTATATAATCATTTATGCAGACTATCATTCTGGCTGAATCCAAGGGATTTATTTGACCCTAAAGATAATATATGCTATTACAAAGATAAAAATAAAAAAGAGATAGATTTCGTTCTATTGTTTGATGATAATTTTTACCCTTTTGAATTAAAGTACCAACCCACAATCAGAAACTCAGATTTTTTCCCATTCAAATCATTCAAAAAAGGAGTTTTGATAACTAAAGATGAATTAGGAGTATACAGGAGCTATGTAAAAATACCAGTTTCGTTATTTTTGATGTTGATATAATACTGTGAGATATATCATATGGTAAAAAAGTTTGATGTCTTAAGAAGGACACAATACTATGAAGCGATTGAGGAGGGAGACAAAGGCAATGATAAAGCAATGGTGCATTACGTCGCTAAAGTCTTGATGAGGCAACACACCTTTAAGTCAAAATCTATTTAACAAAATTATTAAATTTAGTGAGTTCTAATGGTTAGCTGGTTTTAATTTTTGTTGGCTGTTAGCAAGATTAGCTTCAAACCTAACAAAATCAATAACCTTTTCTTTTTAGAAAGCATTAAATATTTGAAAAACAATGCTTTATCCAAAAGCATGCTGTTTGAGGTGATGTTATGGTAAAACAGTTTGGAGTTATTGCCGTGCTA
>JAFCFP010000079.1 GCA_017608575.1 Candidatus Iainarchaeum sp.
CTGCATCAATTCTTTTTGGTTTCCCTGCATTGAATTCAAATGTTACCTGTGTTTTTCCATCCGGCCTCAAATAGGGAAGGATCCCTTTCTTTCTAACTTCAGCGAGTCTCCTTGCAAGTTTTTGGGCGTACATTATTGAGGCGGGCATTAATTCTGGTGTTTCATTTGAAGCATACCCTGACATCATTCCCTGGTCTCCTGCACCAGTGCCTCTTCCTTTAATTCCATTAACACCCATTGCAATGTCCGGGCTTTGTTCGTGGATTGAAGTTAGAACACCAACTGACTGGTAATCAAAACCGTATTCCGGTTTTGTGTATCCTATTTTTTTGAGCACATCTCTCACTGTTTTTGGAATATCAACATATGCTTTTGTTGTTATTTCGCCGGTAACAACAATGAAACCCATTCCAGCCATTGTTTCACATGCAACTCTTGCATCTGGATCGTTTTTTATTATTTCGTCAAGCACAGTGTCTGAAATTTGGTCACAAACCTTGTCAGGGTGTCCTTCAGCCATTGCCTCTGAAGTGAAAAAATATTTTCCGGATCTCATAAAAAAATTCCCCCTCCTAAAAATGAAATCATTTGGAATAAAAATTGCCCTAGGCAATAAATAAAAAGAAATCGGATGAAAGTATTATTAATAATTTTTGAAAAAATTATTCTTATTTGAATAGAACTGTTTTGGTTTGGTGTGGCAATGCTTCCAGAACTTAGCGAAATTAAAAAGGTGAGGAAAAGACTTGGCTTGAACCAGACACAGCTCGCTGCACTGGCAGGTGTTTCACAGTCGCTTATTGCAAAGACAGAAAGCGGCAAAATAATTCCAAGCTATGAAAAAGCAAAAAGAATCTTCAATTCACTGGAATTGCTCGGAAACAGGAAAACAGCAAAAGCAAAAGATATAATGACACGCTCTGTTAAATTCGTTTCAGAGAACGACCCTGTAAGCAAGGCAATAAGAATAATGGAAAAAAACGGCTTTTCCCAGCTTGCAGTAATAAAAAACCAGAGAAGTGTTGGCACAATTTCAGAGCACATAATTATTACTGTTTTTGGAAAAGGCTGCAGCAAGGATCCAAAAAAAACGCTTGTAAAAGAGATAATGGAAGATTCAATGCCTGTTGTGAGCGAGGAAACCCCTGCAAGCCTTTTGAGCAGCATGCTTGAATTTGAACCGGCTTTGCTTATTGCAAAGAAGGGCAGAATTGTTGGCATTATAACAAAATCAAACCTGCTCGAAGCATTAATGGAAAGCAAGGGAAAAGACCGCATAGCACAAAAAAACAGCACTTAAAAGGCAAAAAACTGATTAATTCAAAAAAAATCTCCACTGCCAGAAGTGCGA
This sequence comes from Candidatus Iainarchaeum sp., assembly GCA_017608575.1. Lineage (GTDB taxonomy): Archaea > Iainarchaeota > Iainarchaeia > Iainarchaeales > DTGL01 > JAFCFP01. Next base: position 1,352 of record JAFCFP010000079.1, read on the forward strand.
AAGCTTTTTATTTAATGCCAGTACAATATATTAATGATTATTAGTTAATTAGTGAATGGGTGGTTGGTTTAATGGTTAAAATAGCTATATTGATTGTTGCGTTTTTTTCAGTGCTAATTGCAATGAGCAATGTCAATGCACTTAGTGTCACAGACATTGAATTCCCAGCAAACATTTACCTCCAAGAAGAAAAAACAATTAATGTTTTTGTTTACAACAATTCACTTGAAGACAAGGAATTAAATGTTAAACTTTTTGTGCCGGAAGGACTGGATTACAAAATCACCAATCTACCACAAGAAATAAAAGCCGAAAGCCGTGATTCTTTCAACATCACATTAACCCCAAAAAGCGGAGTGCTTGGAACAAACTACATTGCAACACTTGCAGTTGAACTCGGAGACGACACAATCCTAAAAGAAACAAAAATTCACTTCCCTGCACTTGCAGAAAAAGGCACTCAAACAGGCACAACAATGCCAACGGGGGCATTCTTTTTGGGTTTATTTGAAAACAACGAATTTGTGATTAACATAATTCTACTGCTTATTGCTATAATTTTGTTCGCGGTGTTTTTAATCAAATTGAGGGAAAGGTGAAAAAAATGGATTTAAAGAAAATAATTGCACTTGCAGGATTGTTGCTTGTACTGGCAGCACTAACAAGCTTTGCCAGCGCTGAAGTTACATATGTATTCGGAAAAGACAACCGCACCCTTATAATTTCACCTTCCCAATACGTTGGAAAATGTGAAGAATTCTCATTCTATTTTCCAGACTATCCAACCAATTACACCACTGACAGTTCTCACAGAATCCAAATAACGTATTACAAAATGTTCGATTCAGGAAACAGCAATCCAAAAACCGAAACAATGTGCGTGCCGGGAAACTACTGCCAAAACAAAAAAGCATTCTTTAAAATCTGCGATGACGGAAAATATCATTTCACAATAAAACACCAATACAGGGTGCTCGGAGTATGGCTTACAGGAAACAGCTTTGGAACCGCAATGTTTATAGGCAACTGGCAAAACAATCCAACCCCAGAACTCACTGCTGATTTCACCTACTACAACACTCGCCCAGGAACACAGCCAAATTCAGGTTACAGCAGACTGGATGCAAGCGCGAGCCATTCTTCAAGCGGACACATTGTAAAATACAAATGGGACTTTGATGCAGGCGATCCAGTAACAGGACACAAGGAATTCTACAACAAAGCAATTTATGATTTTTATTGGACCTATGACACACATGGATTCGTATTCGAAGCAGATGTGCCAGTAACGCTCACAGTAACAGACGACCAAGGAAGAACCGCTTCAATTACAAAAACAGTGCATGTATACAAAGTGTGCTGTGAAGGCTGCAATCCACCATGCCCAACACCCACACCACCATGCCCAACACCCACACCACCATGCCCAACACCCACACCACCATGCCCAACACCCA
>JAFCFP010000026.1 GCA_017608575.1 Candidatus Iainarchaeum sp.
CTTCTGGGGTCAATTAATTGTGATAGGATGGCTTTTGGTGAAAAACTCAGGAATGCAATGGAGCGCATTAAAAGCGCTGCTTTTATTGACAAGGAAACAATTAAAGAGGCAATAAAGGATATTCAGAGAGCCCTAATTGCCGCGGATGTAGAGGTTAACCTTGTTGGAAATTTAAGCAAGGAGATTGAAAAGCGTGCTTTTGAAAAGCCTCCTGCGGGAATCTCGCGCAGAGAATTTGTAATCAAGGCAACGTATGACTTGTTGGTTGAACTGCTTGGAGGCAGCCATAAAACCCCAAAAAAGCCATCAAGGATTCTTCTCCTTGGATTGTTTGGACAGGGAAAAACCACTACAGCAGCAAAGCTTGCTTATTGGTATAAAAAGCGGGGTTCAAGCGTTGGCTTGATTTGCGCGGATGTTCATAGGCCAGCTTCTTTTGAGCAATTAAAGCAGTTGTCAGAACAGGCAGGCGTTGAATTTTTTGGGGAAAAAAATGAAAAGAACGCTGCCAGAATTGTTGCACATGGCTTAAAGCAGTTAAAAAAGCATGATTTAGTAATTGTTGATTCAGCTGGGCGTTCTGCCTTGGACAAAGAACTAATTGAAGAAATAAAAGAGGTTAAAAAAGCATTCAATCCAGACCAGACATGGCTTGTTTTGAGTGCTGACATTGGGCAGCTGGCAAAAAAACAAGCCAATGCATTCAATGAAGCAGTCAATGTTAATGGAATAATTTTGACAAAAACAGATGGTTCAGCGAGGGGTGGTGGTGCGCTTGCAGCATGTGCTGAAACAAGGGCACCAGTTTATTTTATTGGTACGGGTGAAAAGCTTGCTGACTTGCAGGAATTTGATGCACAGCGTTATTTGAGCTTGGTAATGGGTTATGGCGATTTGCAGGGCTTGTTGGAAAAAGCAAAAGAGGTAAGCGAAAAAGAAGCGCTTTCACCAGAGGAGCTGTTGAGTGAAGATTTTACTCTTAAAATGTTTTACAAGCAGTTGGAAGCAGCAAAAAAAATGGGTCCTCTTTCAAAAGTCGCGGAAATGCTTGGCTTGAAAGCGCATTTGCCCAAAGAACAGCTTGAAATAGGCCAGGAAAAAATGGATTCATTCAAGGTAATAATGGATTCAATGACCGAACAGGAATTGTCAAAGCCGGAAATAATCAACAGGGAAAGGATTCACCGCATTGCAAAGGGCTCCGGAAAGAGCGAGGCAAGCGTGCGCGAGCTCTTAAAACAATACAAGCAAACAAAAAAATTGTTTGACAAATTTAAAAAAATTGGAAAGAAGAAGGACCTGCAGGGTCTTAATGAAAAAGACATTGAGAGATTAATGAAAAGGTTTTCTCCAAGAAAAAAGAAGAAATTCAAGTTCAGGTGATTGAGTGTTAAGCTTTCTTTTTTGGCGGGAAGTAATAGTTTTGTTTGGTGTCTTGTTTTCAACTTATACAGATATTAAAAAAGGGCTTATTTATGACAGGGTAACTTATCCAATGCTTTTGTTGGGGGTTTTGCTTTTATTGTTTGAATTTTCTTATGCGGGTTTTAATTACTTGTATGCAGTTGTTCCATTGCTTGTTTTTGTCATTGGTTACATTGTTTATTTTATGGGAAAAATTGGCGGTGGTGATGTAAAACTTTTTACTGCAATTGCTCTTTTGCTGCCGGTTTTTGAGGGGGAAATATTTTTATTGAACGTGTTGTTTGTTGCTGCGATTACAAGCATTGTTTTTGTTTCAATTTATTATTTTTCAAAGTATGCTCGTAAGGGAATTAGTTTTAGCGAAAACTCCAGGGATATTGCCAAAGCAGTTTTTATTGGATTGCTTTTGATTGTTTATTTTGGTGTAATGGTTAAAATGGGTTTTTCTGCAAAAATTCTCCTTTTCCTTCTTTTGCCAATTTTTTGCGGATTGCTTTTTTTTGCCTTTCAGACGGGAATTAAGAGGAGTTTTTTCCTAAAAAAAGTGCCTCTCTCCAAACTTGAAGAGGATGAAATAATTGCCCGGGAATTCCTTTCAGGCAAAGCAGTTTCAGTGCTTAACACTGGCTTTAAGGGAGTGCTTTCAGGAAAGGAAATAATGAGATTGAAAAAGGCTGGCGTTTCTGAAGTGCCTGTTTATCGCGATATGCCGCCTTTTGCTCCGTTTATTTTGATTGGGGTGGTTTTTTCCCTTTTTTATCCGCACTTTTTTTCCGAGTTGTTTTTCTTTCTATGAGCGAGTGCTTTCTCGTGAAACCGCATTCATTGCATGTTATTTCCATTAAACCGTTTAATGTCTTGAATTCAGCGTTTTCTGTTTTTAAAAAAGCATGGCATTTTTTGCAATAGTTTTTTTTGAGTTCATGGGGCATTTTTGCATTGTTTCTTTTTGCTATTTTTAATGCCAGTTCCACATATCGCTTACTTCTTTCAGGGTGTTTGCTGAATTCCTCTTCAGCCAATTCAAATAGTCGGTAGATTCTTTCAATTGCTATTTTTCGGATTTCTTCCTTTTTGCCCATTTTTCCCCTTCACAGAGCAAGAATGCGACCGCCGGGATTCGAACCCGGGACGAGAGCTTGGAAGGCTCTAATGATAACCACTTCACCACGGTCGCGTTAGCCGCGTTAATAAGAAAAAGAGCCCTGTTTTGTTTTTATTCTTTTTCCCCTCTTTTATAACTGGGGGCTTTTTAATTGTCAGATAATAAGGGTTGTTTTATTGTATTTGAAGGCTTGGATGGAAGTGGCAAAGGCACAATGCTTGCTAAAACAGCTGAATGGCTTTTTAATTCGCATTTGGTTGACAAAATTTTGCTCACAAGAGAGCCAACCAATTCCACTTATGGCAAGCAGATTAGGAAAATGCTTGTAAGTGACAAAGAACCAATGACAAAGGCAAAGCAATTGTTGAATTTGTATTTGGAGGACCGCAAGGAACACTTGGAAAAGGTAATAAAGCCAGCTCTGCAGTTGAACACTGTTGTTTTATGTGATCGCTATAAGTATTCAACGATTTGTTATCAACAGGCACAAGGCATTCCCTTGGATAAAATTATTTCATTGCATGAAAGAATGTTGGTGCCGGATTTAGCGCTGATTCTGGATGTTTCGCCTGAAATTGCCCTTGAAAGAATAAGGCAAAACCGTGCAAAGTATGAAAAGTTTGAAAAAAGGTTTTTCTTGGAGGAGTTGAGGCAAAACTATCTGGCTTTAAAAAAACAGTTGCCAAATGAAAACATAAAAATAATAAATGCAGGGCTTCCGCCGGAAGAAGTTTTTGCCAGTATTAAAAGAAACATTTCAATGGTTTTAAAATAGCAAACAGAAACCTATTTATATTTCTTTTTCCTATTCTTTTCAAGTGGTTTAATGGGGATTGTTACTAATGCGCTTTCAGAGGTTTTAAGGAAAAGCCTTGATTTAAAGGCATGGCTTTATTTTGGCGTTTTGTGGTTCATAGAATCAATAGCGTTGCTTTTATTGCTTGTCCCGTTTGCAGTTGTTTTGGCTGTATTTCTTTTTTCCTCTGGTTTTTTTGATAACACTTCAAGTGCATTTGATATTTTGAGTTCACTAATGCCTTTTTTTGTAGTGCTTGGATTGATTGGTGTAATTGTTTTTTTTGGTTTGTTTGTGTTTTTTGAAGGAATGGAATTGCATTTTTCAAGGGAATTCCTTTCAGGAAAAAAAAGGTCATTAACTAAAGCGCTTTCTTTGGCGTTTCAAAGAGCAAAGCAAAGGTTTTGGGTAATGTTTGGCACGAAAATAATTATTTCACTTATAATGCTTGCAATACTTGGCGTTCTTTTTGCTGTTTTTGTTCTGCCAGTGCTTTTTCATTTTCTTCCATTGATTGAAGCCAGTTCAACCAACTATTCTGCACTTATTGGCTCATTTTTTTCCATGTTTTTGTATGTGCTGGTTGTGGTCCTTGTGCTGGTGGTTGCGTTATTTTTATTAAACCCTTTTTTTGTTCTTGGTTTACAGGTGTCGTTGTTTGAGGATAAGGGCATAATTGAATCAGTTAAAAGAACCATTAGGCTTGGTAAAAGCAATTATTTTTTGAATTTGTCTTTTTTGTTTCTTTTCGGTTTAGTGATTGCTCTCATTTATTGTTTTATTAGTGTAATTGAAATGTTTCCCTATCTGCTTATTGGTTTTCTGGTTATAGGTAGTGCTTCAAATGTGGGCCTCATGCTGTTTATTATTTTGTGGTCACTTGTTTTTTTTATTGTGCGCTTGCTGTATATTTTTTGGACTGGCGTAGTGCAGCCTTTCTTTATGGCAAAAATTTATGAATTGAATATTGTTGAAGAAAAAGGGCATTGAATGCGACCGCCGGGATTCGAACCCGAGTCACCGCCTTGGCAAGGCGGAATTCTACCGCTAAACTACGGTCGCTTACAGAACTAATTTCTTAAAGGAATGTTTTTTATTTTTTCTTGCTTGCCTTAAAAAAATTGGGCCCGGAGAGAATCGAACTCTCGAGCTCCACCTTTCCAAGCAGGAGCATGTAAGGGTGGCATCCTAACCACTAGACCACGGGCCCTCTCAATAAATTCTTTCCAGCAATGTTTTAAAAGGATTGGATTTTTTGCATTGGTTTTGCCTTAAAGGGTTTTTTATTTTTTTTCCTGCACTATAATTGCAATTTTGGGGGTTTTTTTATGGATAAATTGTTTTTGTTCAGGTTTGCAGGCAAAAATGTGTATTTGCCAAAACTGCTTGGATCTTTTATTGTTTTTGCTTCGGTTCTTTTCTTTTTTCAGTCATCTGCTTTGATGTTTGAAAGCTGGGAGAATATAAAGCAGGTTAATTATTGCTTGCATGAAGCGGTTTCAGGAGCAGAAATACAGCAATGCCAGTCAATGGCCAAAAATGCTTTTGGTTTTTTTGTGAGACCAAATCAAAGCGTGCTTTCAAACAAACAGTTTGCAATTGCTCTTATTTCACCAATTGCTTCAATGTTTTCATGGATCGCAGTGCTTATTGTTGGAGTAATGGTTTACAATCTGGACAAAGCAGTGATTCCAGTAAAGGAATCAGTGCTGCATAAGGGAAAGAAAAAGAGAACAAGTTAATCCCTTAAAATTATTGTTTTTGTTTTCCTTGACCTTTTCCTTATTTTGCCTTCTTTTACTCCAACCAAGTATTCAATGTTGTTTGCTTCTGCTGCTTCAATTAGCCTGTTTGTTATTATGCCATCCATTACAATTGCCTTCACTTTACTTTCCTTTTTGATTGATTTGAGCAGGTCCCGCACGCTTATTGTTGCAAGTTCTTTTCCTGTTGAATCCAATAGTTTTGCTTTCAGTGTTCCTTTAAGGGATTCCATTATTGGCCTGAATTTTTCTTTTTCTTTCTCTATTGCTGGTTCACTGATTGCTGGCTTTCTTGTGGTTGTGTGCTGTATGGGCTGTGCAATTGTTCTTGTGGGAATTCTTTGCAGTGTTTTGGTTGCAGTGCCTGTTTTAGTGCCTGAAGCAAAGCCTTCCTTTTTCTCGTTCTGTATTGCTGGCGTTTTTTTCCTGAGCGCCATTATTATTTCTTTTCTTGTGAGTTCTTCTACTTCCTTTCCCACTGGAGCCACAGCAATATAGTCCACTTCCGCCAAGTCCTGCAGTTTTCTGAGATTCAAACTGCCGCCGCGGTCTCCGTCGATGAACACTGTAACGGTTTTTTGCTTGCAGAGGTCAATTATTGTTTTTGGAATTTTTGAACCACCCATTCCAATGACATTTTTAATGTTGTTTTTCAGCAGTGTTATTACGTCAGCGCGTCCTTCAACGATAATTATTGAGTCAGAGCTGTCAATTGCTGGTCCAGCTGGCAGTTTTTCTGGACCATATTCTGTTATTTCGCTTTTTCTGACCATGTTTCTGACCCTTGCAGCTATTTCACCTGATTCTGGGATTTGTTCGTTCATGAGTTTTTTTAGGAGTTCTTCAGCGCGATGGACTATTTCCTCTCTTTTCAATGAACGCGTGTCCTGAATCTGTGTTACCCTGAAACTTGCACTGCATGGTCCAACCTTGTCAACACTTTCAAGTGCAGCTGCCAGAATGCTTGTTTCAGCCATGTCCATGCTGCTTGGAATTATTACTTTTCCTGTTGTAGTGCCGGCATGGGTTGTTGGTAGTATTCTGATTCTTCCGATTTTTCCGTTTTTTTGGAGTTCTCTTAGGTCCAATTCCTCTCCAAGCAGTCCTTCAAATTGTCCAAATATTGCTCCAACAATATCGTGTTTGTCAACAATTCCGCTTATTTTGAATGTAGCGGTTACTTCATATTTTACAGTATCAATGTATGTTTTAGCCATTGAGGATCACTTCCAAAATTATATTATGTATAAGTTATTTTTTGTTTTTTAGAATTAGTGCTCGTTTAGCAGGCTTTCCAAGGCTTTTATTGCCTTTTCTTGCCTGCCTATGAGTTCAATGGTTTTAATGCTTGAGTGTTTTCCCTGTTTGATTATTGCTTTGCAACCAGTTATCCTGCTTAATTCCCTTTCAATTTCAAGGTTTGCTTTTTCCTTTTTTGCAGGGCTTTTAACCCTTATTTTAAGGGTTTCCGTCCAAGGATCAAATCCAGCCACAGCAAACTCATCAGATTGAGCATTAACCTTTATTTTTATTATTACTCCTTTATTGGTTTTGCTGATTTTAAGCATTTAATGTCAATAATAAACGAACACTAATTCTTGTGCTTTTATGTATATATACTTTCATAGGTTTTTAAAACCCTTTCCATTGGCTTTCTTTGAAACAATGCCTATTTTAGTTTTTTGCCCTTTTATTTGTTAGTGCTTTTTTGGAGGAATTTTTTTGGCAAGATACAGGAAAGGAGCCAATGCTGAACGCGAATTGATTCAAATGCTTTACGGTAAGGGCTTTGCTGTTGTACGCGTTGCTGGCTCTGGTGCTACTTCACTGCCTTGTCCTGACTGCCTTGCCCTGAGCAGGAAGAAAAAAATGGCATTTGAATGCAAGGCATGGAGTGGCAATTATTTGCACATTCCTGTAGAGCAAATGGATGAACTGGCAAACTGGGCTAACACTGCAGGAATTGAGTTTTTTGTTGCCTGGAAGATTTCAAGAGAGGGCTGGATTTTTTTAAGAAAAAATGCTTTCCATAAAAGCAACAAGCACTATTCCATAAGCAAAAAAAAAGCAAAAAGTAGCGGATTTCTATTTTCAGTTCTTGTGGGTGAACAAAAACAGTTAAAGCCTAAACAATAGTTGAACTGAAAAGCATTGTTATGCCTGTAAGGCAGATTATTATGAAAATAATTATTGAGTCAAGTGTTATTGTTTGGGCCATGACAAAAAAGAAGTAAAGCGCTGAACCCAAAAACGCCACTCCCCCTAACACAAGCAGCAATGTAACCCATTCATTTTTTGTGCCAAGCCTGCGCAATTGCATTTCCTTGAGTTCTCTTCTCAGGTCGTTTACTTCTCCGGCAATTTTGTCAAGCTTTTCATTCATTGCACTGTTTACTTCATTGACTAGCTTCATTTGCTCTGAGAATTTCTTTTTCAGGTTTTTTGCCTCTTCCTCAAGGTATTCATCAACTGTTTCCTCCAAGCTTTTTTGGGTTTTTCTCAATTCTTTTTGCATTTCTGCTTTGAGTTCAGGTATTGCGCTTTCAACCTGCATTCTTGAAAGCTTTCCGATTTCTCCTTCCAAAACTGCAAACGTGTCCGCTTGGCCAAGCATTAAAAGCTTTCTCGCCTGCTCTGGTTGAACGCCTAATTCCTTCAATGTATCCATTATTTTCTTTTCGCTTTCCCCGCTTTTCACCATGTCCTGTATTATTTTTATAATGCTTGACTGGCTTTTTGAAGCCATTTCACCCACCTATTGTTATTATTGTTTCTTCTCTTTTTATTACTTTTGTAGTTGAAAAAATTGTCTCTATTGTTGTTTTTCCCCGCTTCTTTGGTCTGAGTGAGAATTTAAACTCCTTGCATTCCCCTTTCTCCAAAGCAAAAGAATAGGTCATTGCCTTGCCTTCTAGGAAGCTTTCATCGGTTTTTATTTCAATACTTGCACTTGGAACGCTTTCACCAAAACTGCAGGCTGTGACAGCAAAATTGAATTCTTTACCAATTTCAGGTGGAGCATTAGCACTCAGCGAAATGTGAAACTTTGACTCTTCATCACTTTTTTTGACTGCCAGTATGTGAATTTCCGGATGGAATGGAGCGCTTGCCTTTATTGTTTCAATTGTTTCGTTTGGCGGCAGAAATATTTTTGCCCTGTCAAATGCACTGTTTGCCTGGCTTAATTCTCCAATGCAGTCAATTGTTCTGCCGAATTCATCATAAACCCTTATTCCTCGAATGCTCCTAATGCTTTCATTTTTTATAAAAAGTTCATCACCAATCCTTACAAATGCAAGCCCTGGCGAGAAAAGAAAATGCACCAATACAGCAAAGAACAGCACGTATATTAGGCTGAATACAACCACAGCGCGCTTTTTTTCCTTTATCATAAATGTATTGTTTTTTCGTTTTTATTAAGCTTTTTGCTTTACAATAGTTTGAGTTTTGAAGTGATTTTGTCAATTTCTTTCTCTGGCGCTGGACCAATTGCAATACAAGTGGGAGTGCCTTTTTTTATTTGTGTTCTGCCAGCATCCCTTATAAGTGCGCGTGGCAAGCCTTTGGCTTTTTTGTAATATGAAAAAAGTTCCGCCTTGCTTTCAACCCTTAAAACGATTTTCTCCATTCCAGTTTTTTTCCATTCATTGACCCAGTTTGCTTTTTTTTCAATGGCTTTTTCAAATGCCTCTATTGCTACATGAGCGCACTGCGCTGCAATCTTACCTTTGCCCATGCCAATGTCCTTTCTTACAATAATTGCCTGCTTGAAGTTCATGCACATTTATTGAATGCACATGCCTTAAAAATTGTTATTGTTTTCACTTCAGGAACTTTTTTATACTGGAAATGCCTATTTAATTTGGTTTAAAGGTGAGTGTAGTGCTTAAACAGCTTATTGCCTTGTTTGTTTTTTTAGTCATCATTGTTAGTGTTACAGCTCAGGAAACTGATTCAGATAATGATGGCATTCCAGACAAACAGGAATTGATTGATGGCACTAACCCGCATGATGCATCAAGCAATAAAATTGAACTCGTAATAGTTGGCACTAAGGCAATAGGTGAAACAATTGAGATTTTTCTCCAACACCCAGCGCTTGGAAAAATAAAGAATGTGCAATTCACAATAACAGTAAAAGAGGGTTCTGAGGGTTCAATTTCAATGAATTCAAGCAATGCGGGTTTTGTTGAATTCACTATTTCAAAGCCGGGGTTGCACGAAATAATTGCAAAAAAAGGCAGTTTTTCCATCCATTCTTATTTTATTCCAGCATGCAAGTTAGAGCTCGCTCCAATTGCTGGCTTTTCGTTTCAATTACAGTTAATGGTTTTCTTCCTTTCAATTGTTATTGCCGCACTTGGCTTTTCTGCTTTTTTTAACCTGCTTGAAACAATTGACCCAGAGTATCCTTTAAGGCAATATCCTTTCTTCTTCTCCGCTTTCTTTGGAGTGTCACTTTTTATTATTTCTTTCCTTATTTCCCTTCGGGTTTCCATTATTAATTCACTGCTTTTTGATTTTGTGTTAATTGTTTTGCTGGTCTTGCTTATAAGGTACCTTAAAGGAAAGAGAAAAATAGAAGACAAAGGCACTGCAATTGAAGCATTGTCTTTTCTCAAATTATTGCCTGATTTCTTTGATAGAGCATTGGGCAGGATTTCAAAAAGCAAGGCACGCCAGCTTGAAATGGAGAAAATGAAAAAACAGATTTCAAAAAAAGTGGAAAAATTCAAGACAGTTAGCACTGAGGAAAAGCGTTTCAAAAAACAGCACGTTCTCGAAATGGCGAGTGAATCAATTGCTTCTTTCAACAAGTATCTCTTGTTGCTTGTTGGCTCAAAAAAGCCAGTAATGCAGAATAAGGCAATTGAACCAAAAAAAAGCGTTCAAGAAATAGTAAAAGAACGCAAGATTGAAACAATGATTTCAGACATATTTGATCAGCTTTCATCAGAGCCATTGCCTGAACAAGCGCAAGCAAAAAAGAAAGAAAAACCAAAAACTGAAAAGAAAGCCGTGTCCAAACCAGGCTTTTTCCCTTCTTTCCTTGCAAGGCTTTCATTACTTAAAAAAACAGGCATTACTGCTCCGCCAAATGTTTTGATTGAATTGTTTGATTGCTTTGGAAACGAGCTTAAAGCCAAAGAGGCACAGTTTTTCCTTGAAGGCAAAAAAATAAAGCCGGTTAAAATTGACAACAACAGGGCTTTCTTTAAATTAAAAAAAGGCAGGCGAAGGTTTCATGTGAGGCTTTTGGGGTTTGTTGATTTGCCATTGGAATTGAATGTTGAGGGCAGTTCTATAAATGTTAGGGCTGAATTAATGCATGATGTAAGGCTTTTAATAGTTGACTCTGCTGGGAATCCGTTGGATGATGCATTCATTAACATTTCCTCGGGCAAAAAGAAGGCAGTTGATGTTAACTCTGAATTTATATGGAAGACACCTCATCCAACGGGCGCTCCCTCTGGCACTGCTCTCATAGCGCTTAATCCATTAAAGTTGCCTGGAAAAATGCTGTCAATTAAGATTGTAAAAGCAAACTATTCAAAGAAAGAAATCCTTATTCCAGCAAAGAGAGTTTCTTCTGCTGAACAGTTAAAGAAAACAATTGAGCTTGAAAGAATAGTAAAATAGCCTGCTTGCTGCCGCCAAAAAAGGGAAACAAACATTTTTATAAGCCAAAATAGTATATTATTTTGAGTGGAATAAAATGGAGCCAACGGATTTTATTTTCAGTGCAGTATTGTTTGCTGCAACCATTGCGTTTGTTTTTTATGCAATTCCTCATTTTATTCCACAGCCATCAAAAGAGCCTGTTGAAAGTCAAATAAATGAAGTGCTTGATTCAGTCACAAGAGACATTGACGTGCAAACAGTTGTAATAAAAGCTGACTGCAATTCTGAAGAATATGACTGCAATTATGTTTACCCGGTTGAAATAGATATCAATTCCTCTTATGTTAACATGTTAAGCCAGTATTTTACTATTGTTGGAAACAAAATGTATTCAATTGGCACTATTGGACAGGAAAATAAGGTTTTTCTTTTCCCAACGCAACAGTTAACAACCGACTACAACACGCAATCTCTTTCTCTTTCCCTTTTGCAGATTGAGGGTGGCTACCGTGTTACAAACAATTACCTCCAGGCAGATGTTTTTCCAAGGAGTGCAACGATTGATTTTACTGATTCAAGTACAACAGACCTTTTAATGAGCTATGATGATATCAATCTTTCAGTTATTTCAAACACCAAAACACTCATTAAACTCGGCGATGAAAACAACGAGTTTTATTTTTATTTCTTTCCCAATTCCCCGGAATTCTGGCTTGATGCACCGGATGACTACAATATTGAAATAAAGCCAGCACAGCTAATGTGGCGTTCTGATGTTAACACTGGAAGCCTTTCTGAAGCTCAATGGTACACTGAATCAGGCAATACCTCCTGGCATTATCGCATTCCAATAACGGTGAATTCCCTTTCATGCAGTCGTTCGAACACAGTAGTGCAAGAGGACATTAATTTTGTAAAAGTAAAACAATTACTGAATGCTGTTCAGAGTTCAGTGGACACTGACAGTTTCAGGCTTGTAGAATATTCTAATGGTTCAGCTATTGATTCATCTGTTCCATTCAGTGTTCAGTTCAATCAATCAACAGACCAGGCTGTTCTCACATGGCAGCTTACAGGCACAACAAATGCAAACACTGTAAGGGAATACATGCTTTACTTTGATTTCACTGATTACCCGAAAACAACGGCAAGTTTTAGTTCTCTTACCTATTCAACGCTTTCATGCCCTGTTTTTATTTCCCAAGCACAACCGCAATCCCAATCAACGGTTGTTTCAACTGTTACTTCCCAAGTAATACTCCACAACCCAAACACTATTGCGATTGAAACTGAAAGTGACACTACCCCTGAATGGGATTATGACCAGTACGAGTACAGAATTCCTTTTACTTTTGATTCAGGCAAGCAAACCCGCACAGACCAGAATGTTTCTACTTCGATTGATTTTGATGAAGAATTTGCCAATGTTGGCTGCAGTCAATGCACTTTGAATGAGTCAAGTGTTCGCTTGGTAGAGGTGAACAACCTTGAAGAAGGCTCAGTTATTTCAGTGCTTTCTTCACAACAGTATTCCCTTAACTATAATGCCACCACCCATATAGGCAATCTTTCATGGATTGTTTCAGGCACAACTCCGCCAAGAACAAAACGTTATTATTATTTGTATTTTGATAATGCCTGACAGCTAAATTATTTTTTCATTCCATACTTCCTTGAAGAGATGCTGTGCTGCAAAAGCCATGTTGTCGCACCCCAAATCAATTGCAGTGCGGACTTTTTCTGTTATGATTCTGCCATTCCATTCAATGCTGGTAACGGGCAAATCCTCTTTATACAAGTAGAGTGTGGATTTATTGCCAGTGAATTTTCCCAGTTCTTTTAGCACGTCTTTTTCCGCTTGTTTTCCAACATAGGCACAAACTCTGCCTGTCTTAATTTTTGGAATAAATTGTTCCAATGCCGAATCAAGACACAAAATGCCTTTGCCTTTAAGGAATTCAATTAATGAATCCTTTTCCAGTGAAGTGTGGGTTTTTTTAATAAGTGAGTCCTTCATTGCTCTGTGCTGGGCAATGCATTCGATTATTTTTTGGGCGTTTTTTATTGAATAAAATGCATTCTCTTTTGAAATCATTTTTTCTTTGAGCAAAAATTTTGTGACCTTGTTGACTTGGCCAAGAGAAACGCCTAGTTCTGAACTAACGGAAAGCTGGGTGAATTTTCCCAAGCGGAGCATTCCTTCAATTATTTTAAACGTCACTGGCTTTGAAAAATCGATTGATTTCATTTCACTCACTTATTAATTGCCTGTTAGTTTTTTTAAATGCTTTCTTGGCTGGTTAACAATAATAAGCTTTTCAGTGCATTTGTTTTTTATGGCTGCTGGCAGTTTGAGCAATTCTTTGGACAGGCTAAGGCAAATTGCAGTGGAGGATTTTTCAAATGAAAATTCAAGCATTTTTGTGCCTCCTTTTTTTAATGCGTTCGAATGGGTTGCTTTAACGAATGGCCTTAAAAAGGCAATTGCAATGAAGTTTCCATTTGATGAGGAAATCCTTTCCGTTATTAAAAGGGAATGCAAAAAAAACTCGCTTGAATTTAAGTCCTCGGAATTCAAGTATATTAATAACACTAATTTGAATGTGTGCATTTTTAATTATGCGTTTTGAACTGCCAAAAGGGCTTTTGGTAAAAGCCCAGTCTTTTAAAGGAAGCAAGAGAAAGCAAGTCCAGCGGCGGCAAAACATTAGCGTGTGAGCAGGAAACCTACCGCAACAGGAGAAGAGGCATTCCACCAAGGCTCCACAATGCACAACAACAACTCGCAGACAGAAACAAGTGGAAAAAAGAAAAACGCTACGGTCAGAGATGGCACGCTGAAGGCTTCTTCTCAGTACTAAAACGCTGCTATGGAACACACGTCATGGCAAAAAAGTTTGCAAATATGCAACAAGAA
>JAFCFP010000027.1 GCA_017608575.1 Candidatus Iainarchaeum sp.
CCCTTGAAAAGGGCCCTAAACCATTAACAACTGAAGCGCTTCTTGTTTTGCACGGTGTATACAAATCGCGATTTTACAATAACATTTTAGATTTTTTAGGGGGTATTCATTTTTAGAGCAGTGCGGCGTGGTCGTATGGAAACAAATGCATTCAATTTAGAGGGAAAAAAAATCGAGAGAATTGGGGAGAAAGGCGGGTTAAAGAGAGAGCTTGACAAGGCCAATGTTATATTTTTTGCTGGGAAGAAAAGGGGGAGAAAAATTTATTATTCTCCAAAATTGAAGCGCTTTTACTTTATGGATGAAGAGGCTTATGAAACAATCGGAAAACACTATAACATTGCAGTCAAACAATTGCGTGAAAAAGAAAGAAAAGACAGAGGCTTTTCAGGAGCGTCGTTCGTGTTTTCCGGTAAGTGCAATCTTAAGTGCATTTATTGCTACGGGAGAGGAGGGGAAAGAAAGGCCAGAAAAGCCGAGTGGAAAAAAATCAAGGCAGCAATAGATTACCTTTCTTGCTTTAAGGAGCCGATTGTACTGGTATTTCGGGGAGCAGAGGAACCAACCCTTTCCCTTGGCTTGTTGAAAAAAACAATAGAATATGCAAATAAAAAATTAAAAATTAGTGCAACAAATCTTTCCACAAACGGTGTGATAAGCGAGAAGGCTTGCAAGTGGCTTGCCGAGAACATTGACGAATTGCAGATTGCTTTGGATGGTCCGCCGGAAATCCATGACAGGCAGAGACCCCTGAAAAACGGGAAGCCGAGCAGCCCGCACGTAATAAGAACAATAAAAAGGCTGCAGAAAATGGGAAAGGATTTCAGGGTACGTGGAACCTTGACTAAATCACTCATGGAAAATGCAGGTTACGCCCTCAGATATCTCAAGGAACTGGGGGTGAAAAAGGCAGCCTTTTTGCCGTTAAAACCAATAGGGAGGGCTGAAGAAATAGAGATTCCTTCCGTTGAAGAGGAAAAAATGGGCACAATGCGAATTGTCGAACTTGCAGAGCATTATGGCATAGACATAGACTTGGCAACCATTTTTCCCAATGGCAATACTGAAAAAATGGGCTGTAGCATCGGATATAATTTCGCGCTAGGCGTGGATGGAAAGGTTGCAGGTTGCCCGATGTACACAGGCAGCGAGGACACAAAAGTACTTCCCGGAATTGAGGAATTCATATTCGGGCACTTCAATGAAAACAAGGAGAGATTTGAAATAAACTGGGAAAAGGTCTCCAGAATGAGGGCTTTTTCCGACAAGGTAATGTGCGGGCTCTGCAATTTCAAATTGTGTTGGGGTGGCTGCCCTTATGAGAACCTACATGAAACAGGCAACATTTTTATTCCCTCGGCCCGTTATTGCAGTTCGAACAGTGGTAGGTTCAGGGAAATGCTTAAATACCACGTGCAAAAAACATTTTTCAGTAAAAAGCCCTGCCTTTTTGAAAAAAACGGAAAACTCATTTACTCAATGTATTACAATGAATTTGAAATGAAAAAAACAAAGCCAAAAGGCAGATTTTCAAAAAACCCGTTCATAGCAATTGAAGCCCCTCCTGAAAAAAAGGCCTTGTGTGAATTAAGGAAAAAAATACTGTCGTTCCATAGGAATAACCCGAAAAGAATTGTGCTGTTCCTTCTCTCCCTTGATTTTGCAAGAAAAGGAAAAGAAGAGGATTTGGAAGCATTAACTGCATTTTTTTCCTCGCTAAAATCCGGAAACGTTTTTTTCAAGGCAACAAGGCCTTTGAGACCCTTCTTTGACAAAAGCCTTGGCAAAAAAATTGAGTTGCTGGAAAAAGAATATGGTATTCCAAGAAACTGTTGCGAATGCCTTGAACTTTTCACTGTACAGGGAAACCACAGAGTGCGCTTTTGCAACGGCTTTCTCGGAAAAAAATTCGCTGAATTTGAAGACCGCGATTCAATTTATGCCTTTTTTGAAAAAAACAATAATGTGGAAGGCTGCCCGAAACACTCATAAAAGGGCAGCCAGAAAGCTTCCCTTTGCAATCAGCGTTATCATGTAGCCTAGGAAGATGAATAGCGCAAATGGCTGTGTCTGGCTCACTGCCAAGGAATTAAACGGCAGTTTTTTCTCATTTTTCAACCGCTTTATTTTTTCCACGTCCCTTTCTGAAAGCACCGTCATGCTGTGAATAAACTTTTCCTTTTTTTTGGAAAAAAAGCCGATGAGGCTCATTTCCAGCATGTAAGTTTTTTCGAATTTTTCATTTTTTCCAGAGATTCCCTCGGCTGGAATCATGCCAGCCTTCAAATCCTTAATGTCAACCTGTTTTGTGAAAGTTTTAAAAGCGAGATAAAGAATAAAAAACCTTAAGAAAACGAATACAGCCATCATTAATATAAGATTGTATGCAAATGACAGTGAGTAAACGTTTTTAAAGTCAAGCACCATTCTCAGCACAGCCAGTGCGAGGAAAGCAAGCTCTGTCTTGAATGTGAAGAATTTTCTTAGCAATTCAAATGCCACGAAAAGGATTATCAGGTAAACAAAGTAATTTGGGGGAATGCCTGCAAGGAACACTGCCTGCGAGACAAGCCAGACAAAGCCAGTTAGCATTACTGCAACCATTGTAATCTTGTAAGGGTCCAGCGCATATGCAATTGCCTCTTTTAAAAGTCCCAGTTTGCTCCTGTAAAGAATAATTACGAACATAAACAAAAAAATGGGAACAAATGCATTGAACAAAAAATCGATGGTTAAATTTGGAGAGAGATAATATTTCGTGGGAAAGAAAAAAAGGAAAGCCCAGAAAAGCTTTGCATCCCCTGCAGGCCATATTCCCACAAACCAGAGCAAAAAGCAGGTGAAAAGCCCGTAAAATATTGTGTAAGCAAATGCTGCAAGCGATGGCTTTGAAAGGAACTGAAAGGCTATTCCCAAAAAAATCAGGAATAGTATAGCGTAATTGGATATCTTTCCATATTTAAAGTCAAAAAAGGAGACAACCAAGCCAGTTGTAATTAATATTGGGAGAAAATATTCAATCATTTGACCAACTGATAATCTAAAACAATCTGCCCCTTTTAATCCAAGTTAGTAGTACTTTTCTGTCCTCTTCAGAAAAAAGAAGTTTTTTGAAGAGGCTTGTAAGAATTCCATTGTAAGTTTTGCATTTTGCATCCTTTGCCAGTTTTGAAACAATTGTGCCCTGGGCAGCATAAGTGTAAATGGGGCATATGCCGCAGTAGGGGTTCCAGACACATGCATCGCACAAATAGCCTTTTTTGGATGAAACGTCCATCATTGCAACGGTGATTTCGTTGTCAATTATGTCCCAAAAAGAGGAGGTTTCAACATTGCCAAGCTTGAATTCAGGGAACAGCTTTGCTTCGTCACAGGTATGAATATCACCATTGTAATTGTACAGAACCTGTCCAATGCCTGCACCGCAGGGTGATTCAATGTCAACCATCTGGGGATCCTTATTTGAGAGAACTTTTTTCAAAAAAATGGTTGTCATCATTTCCCTTAATTCTGTTCCATTCTTGTTCACTTCAATAATGTAATCCAAAGTGCTGTTGTAAAAGTTAAGGTATTCCTCTGCAGAATAACCAATCTTTTTCCATGAGTCGGCAGCAAACCCAATGTTGTTCAGCGGTCTCAGCCATAAGGAAAGAAACCCCCTTTTTATGTACTCGTCAACAATTTCCCTTCCATAGCCAAGAGAATGCCTTGTAATCGTGGCAAGCGCGTTCAGGTTGAATTCATTTTTGTACTCGCTCTTTATGATTTCAATCCAGTGCACAACATCTTCATAGGTTCCTTTTCCTCCCAAATACTTCCTGTTCCTATCGTGCACTTCTCTTGGACCGTCAAACGATGTTGCAATTCCTCTCACTTTCCTTTTTGCAAGGCTGTCAAGTATGCTTCGGTCCATAAGGGTTAGGTTTGTGACAAGCGAAAAAAGAACCTTTTTTGATTTCTCTTTGGCCTTTTCTTTCGCATAATCTATTATGAACTCCGTTGTCCCATAGTTTAAGATGCAGTCCCCTCCTTGAAACTCAATTGTCAAGCTGTCCACTGGCACGGACAAGATAAAATCCACTATTTTTTTTGCCTTATCCCTGTCTAGGTCGTACTTTTTTCCGCTGTCTGGTTTTGCCCTTGAATGGCAATAGATGCATTTCTGGTTACATCTCAATGTGGGAATAATAATGTGCAGGGTGGGTGCGGAAAACATAAAATGGTTTCTTTCCCTAAAATTGCTTATTACTTTTTTAATATTGTCAAGCGTTAAAATTATTCCTTTTTTCTCCAGTTCGCTGAAAAGCAGTGGGTTTTCCTCTGCCTTGTGCAGCCTCAGAAGGTCAAACTCTTCTTTTGAAAGAAGAACCCATGAACCGTGCTCTGTTGTAACGAGGTAGTTGTCTTCGTCAAATTTACGATAATTGTAGTTGTTCAAAATGTAATTGGTTGTGGGGGCAATAGTGCCATAAAGGCTTTCAGCCATTCAATCACCTCCATTATAACTGCCCTAAAATCAGTTTTTATTGTTTATGCTCTCCACTGCTGTCATACTCAAAAAAAATCAACAGAGCAATTCTTCCATGCTTTTTACTTTTTTGCCCTTGACTGGCTTAAACTCGCTCCAGCCAAATTTTTGAGGGTACTCCTTCCAAGGCCCCTCGCAGACAAAGTAAAACCTGCATTCTTTGCATTTTTCACATTTTACCTTTGAGGTCATTTGCCTTAATTCATCAAAATTCTCAATAACACCTTCTACATCTCTTACCTCTGCGTGAGGCATGTACAACTCTGAGCAGTATTTCTCATAGCCTTCCATAAAGCAATAGGGATAGGCCTCAACCATTGTAGTTAAGCCGGCTTCAATGACTACATCAAGTGCTTTATGAACAAAAGGCTTTACTTTGGATTTCCTCGGGCAAAGCAAGTCCATGTTTTTCCAAGCGTTTCCCACGCAGTGAATGAACGCTAACTGGAACTGTGAAACGCCTAGTTTGACTGCGAGCTCTGCCCTCTTAGGCAAGTATTCAAAATCAAGCTTGTGAATCACGGAATTGATTGCAACATGCTGTCCTAATTCAACGAGGTTTTTTATTCCTTCTACTGTCTGATCAAATGCTCCAGGAGAACGAGTCAAAAAATCATGGTACTTCGCTTCATGGGAATGCAGTCCAATGCAGAAATCATTCACTCCTGCACTGACAAGCTTTTCAGCAAGCTTTTTGTAGGAAAGCATTCTGCCATTGGTCTGAAGCTGGACTGACTCGTATCCAATTTCCTTAGCAAAATAAACAAGTTCTAGCAAGTCACTCCTGACAGTTGGCTCTCCACCGGTGAAAACGACCTCTGTTGCCCCGTGTTCTCTTCCACCTATGAGTTCCTTTTTAATTTGGCTTGTAGTCATATCTCCAAGAAAGCGCCTATGCGCTTGAGGGCAGCTCAGACAGTTGTTGTTGCACTTGAAGCCAAGTTTTATGTCCAGTCGCTCAATTTCCATAACAAATCTGGTTAAGAAAACAATTAAAAAAGGCACATGACAGATAGGGTAAAGCAAAAAAAAGGTTTCACACCTCATATCTTTGAGGGTTTTTAAATGGTTATGGCTAAAGTGTCAATTTTGCTGGGCTATAAATGCAACAACAATTGCCTTTTTTGTTATTGCGGCGACAAAAAGGATTTAATTCCACCACTTTCAACCCAAGAAGCAAAAAGAAAACTTGAACTTGGCAGGAAGCAGAGTTCGGACTTTGTTGATTTGCTTGGCGGTGAGCCCACAATAAGAAAGGACCTGCCTGAACTGATTGAATTCGCAAGAGAAATTGGCTACAAAACGGTAAGCATTACGACCAACGGGAGAATGCTTTCACAAAGGGATTTTGCGGAAAAACTCGTAGAAGTAGGATTAAACCACATTATTTTTTCTATTCATGGTCATAAAGCGGAATTGCACGATTCGCTTACAAGGGTAAACGGCTCATTTGAACAGCTTTCACAAGGAATGAAAAACTTCAAGGAGATAAGCCCGGATAGTTATTGCTGCACCAACACAGTCATTCTAAAGCAAAACATAAATCACTTGCCAGAAATTGCGGAAAAATGCATTGAATTGGGAGCAGACGGAATGGAATTTATTTTTCCGCATCCGCGAGGAAACGCCAAAAAAAACTTTGACAAATTGGTTCCACACTTGCATGAATTGATTGGAAACTTGCAAGAAACCGTAAACGTGGGGGTGCAAAATGGCATAAAACATATTGCCATAAGGTATGTTCCCCTCTGTTATATGAGAGGCATTGAAAGCTTTGCTGGGGAATATTCAAGATTAAGTGGTTTGAGAGAAATCCATCTTGCTGCAGAGTTTGATGATTTCAATGTTGAAGAGGGAAGAAGGGAAGAGGGAAGGGTGAAAGGGCCGCAGTGCATTGCCTGCACCAAACATGATGAATGCGAGGGAATATTCAAGTATTACGCTGAAAAAAGGGGTTTCTCCGAACTAATCCCAGTGGGGTGATTTCAATGAAAAGTGCAAAATTAAATTGGAAGGCATTTTTGCCAGCCGCTTTCATTCTTGCCTTTCTCGCAGTCGGAATCATTGGCTTTTCTTTTGGAATGCAGCATTCCTTTGGGGAGGGTAGTATTCTTGCCCTTTCGGAGGCAAAAGTAGACAAATGCGTAATTGATTACGGAGAAATTGAATGTGTTGGGGGGAGGGCAGTAATCCCGTTTTATAATGCAGGGGAAAAAGAAATACGCTCAGTGCACGTTTTTGTGCCAGTCAAAAACGGAACTGACATATTCAATGTAATACAACCTCTGTCAGCAAAAGAAGCAAAGTCTCTTACCATTTCGGATTGCTCGGCGATAATTAATTCCAACGTGATAAGGGTAAAATGGTGTTGCGAGCAATGCTATGAAACGGAAATGAATTCACCTAATAAGAAAGTAACCGTGAAAACCTGGAACTGAAAGCACTCATTTTTTCACTGGCCTGAATTCCTCTTCCCCTGCCAAAACCAAATAGGTTTTCCATATCCTTGGACAATTTTTTCTCATAGCACAATCAAGGCATTTTTCAAGCAAGGTAAGCTCTCTTGGGTCCTTTGTGATTCCAGCAACATTCTTCCAGTACTTTTTACCAACAGTGCAAAATGGAAAATGGAAGAGCTTTACGTAGATGCCGGCTTCTTCAAGTGCGTCAACAGCCTTTTGAACGAAAGGCACAAGTTCTTTATACCTTACGAATATTTTGTCCCTGTTAATGAAAGCGTTGCCCGAATACTTCACATTTATGAAAATAACCCTGAACACTCCACTCAATTCCCTTGCAATGAATTCAGCTGTTTTTTCCAGTCTGGTGTAATTCGCTTTTTGCACGATCACTCTCAGTTCAACTGCAATTCCTCGTTTCAGCAATTCCTTTATTCCTTTCACGGTTTCCTTCCAGCTCCCTTCCACTCGCGTAATATAATCATGCACTTCAGCCCTATGGCTGTAAATGGGGATACAGACCTTGAATTTTTTGAGGTCCAGCTTTGAAAGTTTTTCAGTGAATTCCTTTTCTGAGAATTTTCTCCCGTTTGAAAACAGGCTGATTTCCGTTTTTGGATACAGCTTGTGCGCAAACTCAATCAATTCAAATAAGTCTTTTTGAAGAGTTGGCTCTCCGCCAGTGAAGCCGATGTGGTCCTTTGAAGGCCAGTTTTTTATCAATTCTTTTACCTTTTCAGTACTCGGTTCGTTCAGGTACTTTACCTGCCTCGTGTCAAAAATGCATGAAATGCAATCATTATTGCATTTTAAGTTTATAGGTCTTTCAACCACAAGCAACCACTTTTTATGAAAATAATTAATCTTAGTAATAGTATTAAAAAGGGTGTTTTTTTGGCAAGGTGCAAGGTGGTTAAAATGGGGTTCTTTTAATCAGTGAAAGAACGTAATTTGAGAACTCAAATGCAATGTTTTCGGCTTCCTTTTTGCTCCTCGGCTTTAAAGTGATTTTAAAATATTTCCCTTTTTCCTCTTTTCTCACTTCAATGTTTTTTCCAACTTCTTTGAGTGCGGCGTCCACGATTCTTTCAGGGTATAATTCCTTTCTTAGTTTGACCGTTACTTTTCCACCTTTTTCACTTGCATTCATTTTTTTCACTTTTAAATGGGTTTTTCAGCCCTTTTGCCTTTTCAGGCGTCCAAGGTTTTGCTATCCCTTTTGGGTCATCAATGTAAAGGTTTTCCTCTTTCATTTTGATTTCTTCCGCCTTTTCCTTCAATGTGTGGGAATAACCCTTGCTGTAAGAATTTCTCTCCGCTGCAATGTCCCCAGCAAGATTTGTTGCAAAAGCCCTTTTTATAATTGCTTCCCTTACCGCCTGGTTCCTTGCCGCTTGTACCACGTACATAGAATAATTAATCAATTCGTCATAGAATTTAAGTGCGAGTTCCTCAATTTCATTTTTTTGCATTTTTTTCTTGGGCTTCATTGTAACTTTTATTTCCTCTTCTGGATCGCCGTCCAAAATAAAGTAGGCCTTGTCAAGCAAAACATATGCTGCGGCATAAATTACTTCAAGTGCAAAAACCTTTGGGTTGACTGAGATGACTGCAAGGTTTTCCCTTGGCTTCAACTCGATGTTTTTCATCTATGAAAACTCCTTATATTTATTTTTGTCCATCTTTTTCTCCTCTTGTCTGTTAAGGTTTGTTGTCTATTTTCTCTTCCGGAATCTTTCCACCTTTGTTGTTTAAAATACTTGCATACTCAAAGTCTTTGAGGAGATCCAAACCAACATATTGGACCATCAAAACCACCTGCATCGAACATTATGGTTATTCTGTTTTTATAGATGGAGGGGTTTTTCATAACACCATAACAGAATGAGAATTAGAAATAATTAAAAAACAAATATAAAGTGCGAGCTTTACTCTATGAGTTCTATTTCAACATGCACGCTTTCAGGAATTTCAACCCGCATTACTCTTCGCAGTGTGCGTTCATCTGATTCAATGTCAATAATTCGCTTGTGTATGCGCATTTGCCATTTCTCGTAAGTTTCTGTTCCACCACCACAGGGGCTCTTTCTTGTTGGAACAACAAGCTTTTTTGTTGGCAGTGGAATGGGTCCAGAATATTTTACTCCAGTGCGTTTTGCCACTTCGATTATTTTTTGGCTTATTTCGTCAACTTCCCTGTAATCAGGGCTTGTTAATTTAATGCGAGCTTTTTGCATCCAAAACACCAGAAGAAAAACAAAAAAAGAAAGGAAAAAGTGTTACTTTTTAGGAGTAACACTTATAACCATTCCAGCTGCTACTGTTTGACCCATGTCCCTTATTGCAAATCTCCCTAACTGTGGGAATTTTTTATATTCCTCCACAACAACTGGCTTTGTTGGCTTGACTTTAACAATTGCTGCATCCCCTGTTTTAAGGAACTTTGGGTTTTCCTCCTTGACTGCGCCTGTTTTTGGGTCCAGTTTCTTTTGAATTTCTACTATCTGGCAGCTAAGCTGTGCTGTGTGAATGTGGAACACCGGCGTATAATTCACTGGAATTGCAGTCGGGTGATTCAATACAACGATTTGTGCAATGAATTCCTCTGCGATTGTTGGAGGATTATTCACTGGTCCAACGACGTCACCTCTTTGCACATCCTCTTTGCCCAAGCCCCTCACATTGAATCCAATATTGTCACCTGGTTCTGCCTTGTCCAGTTGCTCGTGGTGCATTTCAATTGTTTTCACTTCACCGGTTTTTCCGCTTGGATTCACAATTATTTTGTCACCGGGTTTCAGTACACCGGTTTCAACCCTTCCAACTGGCACTGTTCCAACACCTTTAATGTTGTAAACATCTTGTACAGGCAATCTCAACGGCTTGTCTATTGGAAGTGGAGGCGCTTCAAGCTTGTCAAGGGCATCAATTAATGTAGGCCCAGAGAACCAGCTCAGCTGGCCTTTGTCTTTCACTACATTGTCTCCCTTCCAAGCAGAAGTTGGAATGAATTGAATGTTCTCTGGTTTAAAGCCAACCCCTGTCAAGAGCTTTTCCAGTTCTTTTTGCAATTCTTCAAATCTTCCCTTGTCATAGTTCACTTCGTCCATTTTGTTTATGGCAACAATTAACTGTTTTATTCCCATTACCTGAGCAAGGAAAGAGTGTTCCTTTGTTTGAGGCTTTATTCCTTCTTTTGCTGCTACAACCAATACCGCTGCATCAGCCTGGCTTGTTCCAGTAATCATGTTTTTTACGAAGTCTTTGTGGCCAGGCGCGTCAATTATTGTAAAATTGTTCTTTTTTCCCTTGAATTTTTTGTAAGCTACGTCAATTGTTACTCCGCGCTTTCTTTCCTCTTTCAATCTATCCATTGCATAAGCAAAGGCAAACGTTGCCTTTCCCTGTTCTTTTGCTTCTGCTTCCAGCTTTCTGTACTCTTGCTCGCTCAACGAGCCCGAGTCATACAAAAGCCTACCAATAAGTGTTGACTTTCCGTGGTCAACGTGGCCAATGAACACCAAATTTATCAGCTTTTCAGCCATATAGTTGCCTCCTTTACAAAATTGAAAAAACTCTAAAATTTAGAGATAACAAGGTTTAATAAGATTAATTAAACCATTAAATTTAAATATTATTGCTGTTTTTTTCATTATTTTGCTCTTTAAAGCCATCAGCTCAGGAAATATTCCGCGCTTTTTGGTTCAGGGTCAAGTCCCTTGCGCTTTCTCACTTCAGCAATAACCTCTTTTTGCATTTGCTCTGGCAATGGCTGGTAGTCAAAAAACTCAGCAGTCCAAATTGCCCTTCCTTGTGTAGCAGATCTGATAGCCGAACTGAAACCAATCAATTCCTTCACTGGAGCAATTGCAATAATTATTGTTGAATCACCCTCTGTCTTTATTTCACTGATAGTTGCACGCCTTTGATTCAATTCCCTGCTTACTGCTCCCATGTAATCCTGTGGAACATTAATAAACATTTTCTGCCTTGGCTCAAGCAATACAGGGTCAGCGCTCAACATGCAAGCATACACTGTTCTTGTAACAGCTGGCAAAACTTGTGCTGGACCGCGGTGAATTGCATCCTCGTGCAATTTACAGTCCTCAAACCTCACAATCAAGCCATAGCATTTTTCTTTCGCTAAAGGCCCTGCATCCATTGCATCAACAAATGCCTGGCACACAAGTTCTCTTATTTCCTGCAATGCCTGAATTCCACGCGTATCATTCACCATAATGCATTTATTGTGAACCCACCAAGTGTTCTTTGCATCCTCTGAAGCAATGCCGCATTCCTCAAGTTTTGCCATTTTGTCAACATCCTTTTTCCTTATTTTTCCATCCAAGTCAGCTTCAGCGAGTTTTTCAGCAACCTCTTTTGGCATTGGTTCAACGCGTATTTTAAACTGGTTATGCTTGTTTGGGCTTTTACCCCAATAACTCGGAGACTCCTTGCGGGTTGTTTCATGATATACAACAATTGGCTGGCCAACCTGAATTGGCACTTTGTGGTCAACTTCAATGCGGTGCCTTGTAACATCCAAGTGCAGTTCGCCCATTCCGCTTAACAAGTGCTCGCCAGTGTCCTGGTTAATGCTTGCAACAATGTTGGGGTCCTCTTTTGTTATTTGGTTTATTACATCAATCAATTTCGGCAAATCAGCTGTCTTTTTTGCTTCAATGCTAACAGTAATAACCGGTTCAGCTGAACTCTTAAATGACTCAAACGGTTCATTGTCCTCGGATGAAACGGTTTCACCGGCAAAAACATCCTTTGTTCCAACAATTGCAACAATGTTTCCAGCTGTTACCCTTTCAATATTCACTCTTTCAGGACCCATATATAATGCAACCTGTTGAATGTTAACATCCCTTCTTGAATTCACAAGCTTTACCTTCATTCCCTTTGTAACAGTTCCTCCATAAACTCTGCCAGTGGCAATCTCTCCAGCATGCGGGTCCACTCTAACATCAGTAACCATCATCATCAATGGAGCCTTTTCATCGCATTCAATCATTCCCTTTCCTGCAGCGCTCTCCAAGTCACCTTTCCATATTTCAGGAATCCTGTACTTTTGAGCCTCAGCTGGATTAGGCAAATGGTTTACAACCATCTCCAAAATTGCCTTGTTTAAAGGGCTTTTCTTTGACAATTCATCCTGTTTTCCCTGCTTGCAGTACTCATAAACTTCCTTGAATGAAATACCTGTTTCCTTCATTCTTGGCAGAGACACAGCCCATTTATACAAGGCAGAACCAAAAACAACGCTTCCATCTTCAACTCTTGCAATCCATTTGTCCTTGAATTGCTGTGGTGAATTCTTCTTAATCAACATGTTGACTTTTGCAATTGCTTTCATTAATTTTTCCTGCATTTCCTTTTCGTCAACTTTTAATTCATTCACAAGCCTGTCCACTTTATTTACAAAAAGCACAGGCTTGCAGTTCTCCTTCAATGCTTGCCTTATAACCGTTTCAGTTTGAGGCATTACACCTTCAACAGCATCAACCAAAACAATTACGCCGTCAACCGCACGCATTGCCCTTATTACGTCTCCGCCAAAATCAACATGTCCCGGCGTGTCAATAATGTTAATTAAATACTTTTGGCCGCCTTGCTCGTAAACAATTGAAATATTGGCTGACTCAATTGTTATGCCTCTCTCCTGCTCCAAGTCATAAGAATCCATTAACAATTGCTTTCCAGCTAGCTCCTCTGACATCAACCCAGCGGCAGCAATAAGTGAATCAGTCATTGTGGTTTTTCCATGGTCAATGTGTGCAACTATTCCAATATTCCTAATTCTCTCTTTTTCAACCATCATGCTTTCCGCAAGCTTCACCATTTCTTCACGTCTGCCCATAACACCACCATAACCAGTTGAATTACCTGCTGCTCACAGCAATCCTTTCAACTTCGTTCCTTCTCTTAACTGCGGCACTTTTTGGGTTCTCCTCGCTTGCAAGAATGAGTTCTTCAGCGAGAGCTTCAGGTGCAGTTGTTTTTTTATTGAAAGAATTGGCAAACCCAGCCAATGCAAGATTCTTCAATGCTTCATCCAGTCTGCGCATTGGAGCAACATCAACGCTTTGAGAATAACTTATTCCACCTTTTCTGAGCCTTGTAATGTCTTCTCTTGGAGCAGAGTTCTCTATTGCTCTGACAAGCACTTCTACTGGATTCTTCTTTGTTTTTTTCTCAATTATTTCAAATGCCTTTTCCACTATTTCCATTGCCTGCAATTTTTTGCCTGTGGAACCCCTACCGCGAATGTATTTTCCGCTCAGTTTCCTTTTACCCTGCCCTGAACGCATTACCTTGTTGACAAGCCTTTCAACTATTCCAATTTTTGCCTTTTCAAACCTTTTCTTTGAATTCCTTCCAAAAGAGTGAGGAATCTCCCTTTCGTCCAATAAAATGTATTTTTTAAGCCCAAGGTCTTTTACTTCAACGTCCTTTGTCTCCCATTTGCCGAACACTTTAGCCATAGCATTACCTCTTTACCTTTTCTTTCTTGCCTTTTCTCAGCATTTCAAGGGATTGATTGTTAACTTTTATTACCCGGTACTTCACTCCCCAAAGGTCACCCAT
>JAFCFP010000028.1 GCA_017608575.1 Candidatus Iainarchaeum sp.
CGCTAAAGCGTTTTTTGTCACAATCTTTTCCTTTTCGTTCAAATTGCCTATTTTTTTGCTGTCCCTTAATTCCCGCAATTTGTTTTTGTCTCCAAGCACAACTCCAACAGTCATTGGACCAGTGCTTTCACCGCGCCCGGCTTCATCAATTCCAATCAATAAATCCTCTTCCAATCCAAGCAAGCCAATAAGCAAGCGTTTTACTGTTTTTTCTTTTTTTCCCTGAATTACGAGTTTGCCTGTGTTGTATAAAGTAATCGTACAATCTTTGACAATCCAGCGTTCTTCTTCAAAATCAGTTCGTGTTTTGCCCTTGGGAAATACTGCAAATGCCTTTTTAATGGATTCTTTTTCGTTGCGGGAAAAATTCAGGCTTACTGCCATTACAACTCCACTACCCTTGCTTTTTTTGCTTTTTTTAATTCAATGCTGGAAGCACGAATTGTTTTAGCTATTTCTTTTTTGACTGCAAGCATTTTGTCTGCTTCAGGGTGCTCTAAAACAAGCGAGCCGACTTCAGCGCCAAGTGAAAGGTTTTTTTCCTTTTTCCATTTTCTCAGTTCACCAACTGCAATCACAGCTGCCCGACCTGTTTCAAGGGCAGTGGGTGAAGACTTATTAAACTGCACTGGCCATTGCTGGAGGTGAATGCTTTTTTCTTTTTCCCATTCACGGAAAAGCCTTTGGTAAATTTCTTCAGTTATAAACGGAATAAATGGTGCCAACAATTTCAATTGAGTGAAAAAAGCATTGTAAAGCGTCCAAAGCGCTGCATTTTTTTCCTCATTTCCATAAAGCCTGTATTTGACCATTTCCAAGTAATTGTCACAAAAACTGTTCCAAAAAAACACTTCAACCGCTGACTTTGCCTTACTGTATTCATAGGATTCAAATGACTGCGTTGCTTTTTCAATTACTTCATCCAGTTCAGCCAAAATCCATTCATCTAACACGTTTAATTTTTCCGGCTTCACTGGCTTTTCGCTTAAATGCATTGACAAAAAGCGGGCAACATTCCAAAGCTTTGTGCAAATCTTAATTCCCGCTGCGAGCTCTTCCTCGCGATAGTTTAAGTCTTCTCCAAGTTTTACTCCGGCAGCCCACCATCTCAACGCATCCGCTGAATACTTATCCATTACTTCCATTGGTCTTACAATGTTTCCCCTTGACTTGCTCATTTTTTTGCCATGCCTGTCAAGACCGTGGCCTGAAATCATTACATCCTTAAAAGGCACTTTTCCAGTGTGAAACAAATCCATTGCAATTGTGTGGAAATCCCAAAAAGTAATAATATCATGAGCGTTTGCTCTTAAAGTCATTGGATACAATAACTTGAATCTTTTCTCTTTTCCTTTTTCACTCCAGCCAGCATTAATCAATGGAGTCAAAGAACTCGTAGCCCAAGTGTCCATTATGTCTTTTTCGGGTTCAAATTCAGTGCAGCCACACGAACACTTTTTGGTTGGACTGTCTTTTAATGGATCAACGGGCAATTGTTCTTCGGATGCTAAAATTTCCCTACCGCATTTCTTGCAATACCACACAGGGAATGGAATTCCAAAATAACGCTGTCTTGAAATACACCAATCCCATTGAAGCCCTTTAACCCAGTTTTCATATCTCACCCGCATGTGTTCTGGAAACCAATGCAATTGTCTTCCGGCTTCAATGTATTTTTCCTTCAAATCCAAGTATTTGATAAACCATTGCTTTGAAAGCAAGAATTCAATTGGCGTACCACAGCGTTCGTGAACATTCACTGTGTGAACCAATGGCTCTTGCTTTACCAGCAAGCCTTTCTTTTTGAGTTCTTCAATTATTGCCTTTCTTGCCTCTGCTACGGTCAATCCCTTGAATTTGCCGGCTTTTTCGGTCATTTTACCGTTTTTGTCAACTGAAATAATTGCCTCAAAGTCATTTGCATTAAACCATTCAACATCCGTTAAATCACCAAAAGTGCAAAACATTACAATGCCTGTTCCTTTTTGCGGGTCAACGCGTTCATCTGCCAGAATTGGAACGCTTCTCTCAAACAAGGGCACTTTTGCTTTTTTTCCAATCAAATGAGCATGTTTTTTGTCTTCTGGATGCACAAAAACCGCCAAACACGAGGAAAGCAGTTCAGGGCGCGTTGTAGCAATTTCAATTTTTTCGCCATTCTCTAACTCAAATAAAACATAATTAAATTGTGCTTGCAATTGCTTGTCCTCTAGCTCTGTTTGGGAAATAGCAGTAGCGCATTTGGGGCACCAAATTGCAGGAGCAAGTTTTCTGTAAACCCTGCCTTTTTCATGCAATTTAATGAATGAAAGCTGGGAAATACGCTGCACTCTTGGCTCAATTGTTTTGTACACTTGAGTCCAGTCACACGACAACCCCATTCTTTTAAAAATGCACTCGTATTCTTTTTCCACTTCGGCTGAAACCATTAAACATTTTTTCACATACTCTGGTCTCGGCAAATCCCTTGACTTTATTTTCAGTTTTTCCTCTGTAAGCAAATCAGTGGGCAAGCCATTGTTATCATAGCCAAACGGATAAAAAACATTAAATCCAGCCATTCTCTTATAGCGGGCAATGAATTCAGTTTGCGAGTAAGAAAAAGCATGCCCTATGTGGAGTTTTCCACTAATCGTTGGAGGCGGTGTATCAATTGAGTACACTGGCTTGTTTGAATTCTGAAAAAACCTGTAAATCGATTCATCGCTCCAAAACTTGGCAATCTTTTCCTCTATTTTGTGAAAATCCGGTCTTTTGCTGAATCTTTCCTCTTTTTTTTCCATTTGGTCCCACCGTTTCTAAAAAAAGATGCGGAAAACCAATTTAAACGTTTTCTTTGCCTGTTTTAGGCAATCAATTCAGCTATTAGTTTTGCCGCCAAATGCGTTGTTAAATCCTTGAAGTCCTCCAATGGATTCACTTCCATTACATCAAAGCCTACTAGTTTTTTGT
The DNA here is from genome assembly GCA_017608575.1 of Candidatus Iainarchaeum sp. GTDB lineage: Archaea > Iainarchaeota > Iainarchaeia > Iainarchaeales > DTGL01 > JAFCFP01. The sequence continues at coordinate 2,953 of JAFCFP010000028.1, forward strand.
CCACAAAAGAACGAGCCATAAAAAACAATTCCGCCGGCGTTAAGCCACCAGGAATTGGATCGCTTACACCTGGCGCAAAAGCCGGCTCAACACAGTCAATGTCAATGCTCAAATAAACCTTTTTCCCAAGCCTTCTTTTCACAGCACTTAAAACCTTTTTGGGGCTTTTTTCTTTCAATTCATTCATTGAAACAATCTTCAACCCAGCTTTTTTAGCATTCACTAATTCCTCTGCAGTAAAAGCCCGTGCTCCAATAACTGAACTTTTCTTAAAATTGACAAGTTTTTTTTTCCTCAACTCTGTTAAAACAGAGCCATAAAATTTTCTCTCACTTGAAACAAAATCCAAATGCGCATCAAAGCACACAAGGCTCAATTGCTTGTGCTTTTTGGCCAAACCTTTGATTGCTTCAAAGGTCAAATAGTGATCACCACCAATCATTCCAAGCAATTTTTTTGCCTTGCTAACACTTTCAGTGAATTTTGGCAAATCTTCCCTCAAAATATTTCCCGCATCAAAAACCTTTTTTTTCATTTTTCCATTCAAAGCGCTTTGTGGCAAAAAATAAAACTCTTCTCCATTAGAATAACAACCGGTTTCCCATTTCATTGAAGCCTGCCTTATGTCATTTGGTGCTTGGGCTGAACCCTTATACATTGAACCGGATGAATCAGGAACGCCAAAAAGCACTATGTCTGCATCTTTAATGGAAAAACAATTATTCCAAGCAATCCTCATTTTACCATTGAAAAAAGAACGCCGTTCCTTTTTTAAATTCTTCCTTTTTCCATTTATCCAATGGATTCCGAGTGGAAAAAATGGAAAAAGTACAGCAGGAAAAAATTCCTAGCACAAATGAAAAGAAAAGGGCTTGACGTAAAAGTAATAAACAATCCAGTGATTTTGGATGAACTCACAAGGTTAAGAGACAAAAACACTCACAATTTTTATTTCAAAAAAGGCCTTATTCGAATGGGTGAACTTTTAACATACGAATTATTAAAAAATGCAAAAACCGAAAAAGTGACAATTGAAACACCCTTGGCAAAAATGGAAGGCAGGCGCATTAAAGAAAAATATGTAGTAGTGCCAGTGCTACGAGCTGGCTTGCCTATAGCAGAGGGATTCATTTCAATGATTAAAGAAGCGGAAGCAGGAATTATTTCTTGTTGGCGTGAACTGGATTTAAGCGTAAAAGTTGAATACGCAAAAGTCCCCAAACTTGACGGAAAAAACATAATAGTAATTGATCCAATGCTTGCAACAGGTCACACTTTATGCGCAGTCCATGATGCTTTACTGGAATACGGAAAACCAAAAAGCTGGACTGTGCTAGCAGTGGTTTCAGTTCCAACTGGAATAATGGAATTAAGCAAAACATATCCAAAAGGAACAAAAGTTTACACTTGTGCTTTGGATGACAAGGTTTACAAAAAAGGCTTCCTTTCACTTGCTTTAAACTCTCATGGATACATTGTTCCAGGGCTTGGAGATGCAGGAGACAGAATCTACGGCAAACCAATGGAAAAATAGCACTCAAAATCCAAGCCTGTAATCCAATACCTTTTTTTTAACGTCAAAATCCCTCAAATTAAGGCCGTTTATTGCAGCAGCAATCAAGCTGTTTTCATCAACTGCTTTTGGCGCATAAAACCTTCCCGCTTCAAGCAATGCCTTTTTTGGAACCAATCCAATTATTTCGCTTGCTGTTGCCCTACACTCCAATTCCTTTGCCAAACGCAAAACCTCACTGAAAACACAATGCAATCCAGTTACATTAAAATTTTCCACATTGATTGAAACCTGTGCAATGCCCTTGCTTTTAAGAAAAACACCAATTGCTTTAATTGCTTTAAGTCCACCGCTTGACTCGCGAATTTTTGAAGCAATAATTTTTGCTTTTTTTGCATTGCCTGAATTCAAATCAATATTGAAAGCAATGAGAAAATCTCGAGCACCAATAATGCATGCACCGCTTTTTGAATTGAACTTTGCCCTGCCAAAATCAGGCTTCCATTCCTTTTTTTTCAGTTTTTCTTCCAATGCAGAATAGCCGCCTCGCCTTATTTCAGCTAAATTTTTTCTTTTAATGCTGGCAGCAGCTTCGCCGTAAAGAAAAACAGGAATTTCAAGCTCTTCTGCTACTTTTTTTCCAAGCTCTTTAGCCAAAAAAACACATTCTTTCATTGTTACATTTTTTACTGGCACAAAGGGCACTACATCAATTGCTCCAATGCAGGGATGCACTCCTTCATGAAAACGCATGTCGATTAATTCACTGGCTGTTTTAATGGAAGAAAAAGCCGCTTTGAACACTTTTTTAGGCGAGCCAGCAAAAGTCAAAACCGAGCGATTGTAGTCCTTGTCGGAATCAACATCAAGGAGCACTACTCCACTAATTCCTTTAACTGATGCTGCAATTTCATTGACTGTTTGTTGATTGCTGCCTTCACTGAAATTTGGAACGCATTCGATTATTTTTTTCATTCTATCCCCTAATAAAAAAGTGGAAAAAAATTAAAAAAAGAAAAAAAAACAGTCACGAGTAATGCTTTTTTACAAAGGATTCCAACCGATCGAATGCCTCTCCAAGAATTTCAATGCTTGGCAGTGAAACAATGCGAAAATGATGCGTTCCCTTTTTTTGACCAAATCCAGAGCCGAAAACAACACAAACTCCTTCTTCGCGTAACAAGTCAAAAACAAAATCTCGATCTGATTGAATTGGCAGTTCAATCCTTGGAAAAGCATAAAAGGTTGCCTTTGGAGCCACACAGGAAATTCCATTAATTTCGTTAAGTCTTTTTGATGAAAACGCTTGCCTTTTTTCTATTTTTGAAACATATTGTTTCAAGAAGTCTTTTGGGCCTTCTAATGCTGCTTTAATTGTGTATTGAAATGGATGCACTGCGCAAAGCCTTCCACGCCCCATTTTAAAAATTGCATCCATTATGTCAGAGTTTTCAGCCAAAAAATCATTAGCTGCAATCCATCCAATTCTAAAACCCGTTGCAAAAAAATTCTTACTCAAGCCATTCATTGAAAGCACTGCAATGTCTTTTGCAAGTGAAGCAAAAGGTTCATGTTTTTCTCCCTTAAATGTTTGCTTGCTGTAAATTTCGTCAGCCAAAACCACTAATTTGTTTTCAGCTGCAATGTCAGCTATTTCTTTTAATGTTTTGCGGGAATAATTTGCACCGGTTGGATTGTTTGGGTTTATTACCACTATTGCTTTTGTTTTTTTGTTTATTTTGGAACGCAAGTCATTAGTGTCTGGCTGCCAGTCGTTTTCTTCGCACAAACAGTAATTGTTTTTTTCAATATTAAGGTAATTGCTGACTGAATCATACAAGGGATAGTTTGGAATGGGTAATAACACGTTGTCTCCAGGGTTTGCTAGTACGCCCATTGCAATCCATATAAGTTCTGATAAACCATTTCCAATCATTACATTTTGTGATTGCACTGAAATTCCTTTTTTTCTGTAATCCCTAGCAATTGCCTCTCGTGCTTCCGGGATTCCGTCAGCTGGAGCATAGGATTCTGCTTCTCTTTTGTGAGCTTCAACCGCATTCCACAAATGCATTGGAGTTCGAAAATCGTACTTTAATGGGTCGCCTATGTTTAGCCAGTAAATTTTTTTGCCTTTTTTTTCAAGTTTTTTTGCTTCAATTACTATGTCGCGGACTGCATAACGCATTTCTTTTGAGCGAATAGATGCATTGAATTGCATTAAAAAAACACCTTTTTTTTGTAAAAAAATAACATTTAAAGGAAGTGTAGAAAGTAAAAAGCAAAAAAAATTAAAACCAATTGCAAAAAAAACTGTTTTTTGTTGTTTTTTTGGGTTGCTTTCCTTTTTTAAGGTTATCTTTACAGGATTATGTAATCTCTTCGAATTATTTTTTGAAGAGAAAGAAAAAAAATAGGTGAAAAAAACAAATGGCTGAAGAAAATGTGGACAAATTCGGAAGAAAGCTTTACACAGTCACTTGCTCCGAATGCGGCCAAGAAACACAAGTTCCATTTAAACCGGATGGCCAAAGACCGGTTTATTGCAGGGACTGCTTTTTGAAGCATAGAAAGCCCCGCAGGGACTTTGGAAGAAATTGAGAAAAAAACACTAATTCTTAAAAAAAAATTAGTTTTAATTCTCTAAAAAAAATTTCTAATTCTTTTATTTTTTTTATTTTAGTGGTTTTAACCACTTAAACGGTTTTGCTATAAGCGTTAATGTTGGAATGCTGCCATTGTGGATTGCCTCAAAGTTTCATTCAGAAAAGCGCATGGGAAAGGTTTAAAAATTTGGAAAGCAATGAATTAAATGATGATATTCAAAAGACCCATAAAACAAAGAAAAACCAATGGAAGCAAAAGCGTTAAAGGCAAAAGCGCGCTTAAAACATGGGAAATCCCTGATGAAAGAAAGATATATGAATTCGGAGTTCAGGAGGGTTGGCAGTGGTATAATGAGCATCAGAAAATAGCGCCTGCTTCAAAACGAATTTCCAAAATACTTGGCTTAAAGAAAAACTCAAGAGTGCTATTCATTTCTGGGTGTTATGGAGACTGGACAAAAGCTCTTTCACAGAATGGATTGCGTGTTACGTATTCTGATGTTTCAAAAAGCATGGCGGATGGAGTAAAAAGATTAAAAGGCAAAATAGAAAAATACAGGGTTTTTGAGGGCTCTCAATGGCCCAGAAAACCAGGAAAATATGATTGGAGTGTTTCTTTTGAACCAGTAGCATTAGAAGGTGTTTCACTTCAATTAACAATGATGCGCTCTTTGCTCAACACAATGGGTGCAAAGCTTATCTATTCAACTGGGGTTCCTGAAAGAGCCGAAGTATCACGGAGTGTTGGAAAAAAAATAGCCAACCTTTATAGTGCATCCTGTAAAATGAAAAAGAAACATGTTTTTGACTCTGTTAGGAGAAGAAGACGAGCAATATATGTAATAACCCTGAGAACAAATGAGGAAGCCAGGAGAAAAGCATGGATTGACCTGCAAGTGCTTAAAACTGTGAGATCAAAGAGAAAACCAAAGAAAAGAAAAGAGTTTACTGTTAGAGAACTTCTTAGTACAGAAAGAATAAAGCGTCTTGGAATTTCCAAAGAAGAACTCATGGAAAGCCTTGACAGATTAGCGGCTCTTGCAGATTTAAGCCGGTTTGTTGTACCAAGTGGCAAAAAACAAGTGAAAGAAAACTAGTTGGTGTTCAGCAAAAAATAGCTAATAAAAATAATGAACACATTCAACAAAAAACAAAAAAAAGGCTCAGGGTTGGATTGACTCAACACACGCAAAAAGCTTCAGTCGGTGTTAACCTCATCATTGCCCACAGAAATGTATAGGGATATACCTTAAAAGTATTGCTTGTACCAGCGTTCGTATTCTTTGTGGTTTCCAACGAAATAGAACCTGGCTTCCTTGTTTTCTTCAAATACTCTGTAAACAATTCTGTTTTGGCCGATTTCGTCAACAAAGAATCGTGCGCCTTTTTTGAGGTGCCTCTTTTTTGGAAACTCAAGGATTTTCTTTATTTTCTTGACAACGCGTTCCTTAATTGTTGGATCGAGTTTGTTGAAGTGTTTTGGCCAGTTTTCGTCAAAAGTTGCTTTGTAAATGGTAATCACTTCAAATGTTTTGCGTATTCTCCAAGAGCCTCATCAGCATTGAGGAGCTTTCTTTTGCCGGATTTTATCTCTTGATCTAATCTGTCAAGCTTTTTGTTAACCATTTCAACCTCGCTTAAATGGTGTTGTCCAAAATCAATGATAGCCATTCTTACCGCTTCAGACTGGGAGTTAGCATAGCCTTCTTCAACCATGCTTTTAACAATTTCTTTGGTTTTGCCTCTCAAGATAACGTTCATACAACCACCTGTAAATATAGATGCTTAAATGATTTAAATATGTATCGTTTATGCTTCAAATTGAAGTATGTTGTTGTTTTTGTGCTATTATATTAGGTCAAACAGGCCTTTTAGAAGGTTTATGTTCTAATAAAAAAGCATTATTTCTTTTCTCTTATCCTGTTCCATTCTTTTAATATGTCATGACCTTTTTGCCAGAAGTAACTGAATGGGATTTCTTCTGTTTCTGTTATTGAGCTTAGTTGTCCTCTTGCGACTACGTCCGCTGAAGGCAACAGCATTGTTTTTGTAGGGCTAATTATGTATCGGTCATGGTATTCTTTGAGAATGTTTTTGTCAGTTATAACTCTTAGTTGTATGTCAATATTGGTATATTCCTCTTTGAAGTGCTTGAACATTTTTTTGAATTTTTCGTCGATGTATTCTGGTGATGAGATTATTTTGATTTCCTTAATTGTTTCATTTATCCCTTCTGATAAATAACTAAGAGCATTGAGGTTGAAATATTTGTCAATTATTTTTATGCTTTCCTTACAAGCTTTTATTGTGTCAATGTATTTGAGTCTGTTTGTGAATTCTTTTTTTGGCAGTATTGTTGTAGAGGTGTTTCCTTTTTCCAATCCAAGAGTTTTCATAAATTCTTCTTTTATTATTTGGGCTCTTTGTTCTATGAATTGGTTATAGTTGTTTTTCCAGATTGCAGAGTCTTCATTATATGGAATTAAGTGTGATTTCATGATTTCTTTGAAGTTTTCGTTTTTCTTGAATTCTGTAAAGTAGTCTTTTGGTTTTTTGTTTAGTATTTCTTTGTTGAGCTCTGCAGGAATAAAGCAGATATTGCAGATGCTGTCTATTAACGATCCTTTGACTCCTTCTTTTTGGACTATGTCTCTTGGGAATATGTGGTGGTTTTCTCTTCCGTTAAAAACCGAGCTTATTGTGTCCAAGCCTATGTTTCCTGCATTTTTGAAATGTCTGGGGTTTTGCAATGCAAGCAGGCAGAGGAACGCGGCCCGTATATTTGATTTTCTATAAAGTGTTGTCTTGATAATTTTTTCGATGTCGATATCGTTCACGTAATTGAATTGTACCTCCAAATCGCCTTTTGCTAACTTTTCGAGTTTTCTCTTGTCCTCTAGTACTTTCTGGTGGAAGCCAGTTCCTGTGTACCTACCTTCTTCTGCCAAGGCTGAATGCCAAAACCATCTCTTTATTTTTTGCAACTGCTCAGAATTTGGAGAGCGGTTTTCTAGGTTGTAATAAAAAGCGGAAAGTATGGAAACCATTATTGGGTATGGTATGAAACTCAAATCTTTTACGCCAAAATTTGAATTTAAAAGATCAATTGATAGTTTCATTGAATTTTTTATTTTCTCAAAATTGTTTTTGACATCTTCTAGGCTTGCTTCTTTTATTTCTTTAGCCAGGTTAAGTTGCACTATTTTTGTAAAACCATCTTTGAGATTCAAGGCCAATGCCTGTATTACTTGCTCGTCATTTATATTGCTATACCCATACAAAAGTTCTGACTTGAATTTGTCAATTTCGTCTTGAAGGTCAAAGTTTTTTCTAAAGGCAGCAGCCACAACCAAGTTAGCAGTGTTCAGTCTTGTTCCTCTGCTGTTTATCCGAACAAAGGATTCACACACGCTGTTTATATCAGTATCAACCTCTTTTATCTCGCAGTAAGGGAATGGGTAATCATAGAATATCCTTCTGCATTCTCTTAATTTTTTCTTGGTGTTTTTATCATCGATACTATCACATATATCATCTAACTTGTTGTCATCTAATAGGTCTGTTAGTGAAAAATATCTTTTGTTGTTTGGCTTTCGATATTGGAATATGCAAAGGTTTTCTTCATTTAGTTCTTTTTTGTTGTTTTTATATTGTTCTAATGCTTCTAAGTCTAAACAGATATTTTCACATTCTATTTTAGTGCCATAAATATTCTCTAAGATTTGTTTGGACAAAATACCATAGATTGAAGTAATTCTTTGTTGTCCATCAAGAATATAATTGACTTCTTGAAGTTCCGGTTTACTTTCAGGAAGATTTCCGGATGATTTGAATAAATCTTTAAGATTGGTCTTCCATATTAAAAAACTCCCGATTGGAAAATTTTTGTAAATGCTGTCCATTAATTCACATATTTTTTTTCTGTCCCAAACAAACTTTCGCTGGAACTTTGGGACAACAAAATTTTTTCTCTTGAAATCAACTTTGAGCTCTTCAAGTGTCCATTTATCTACTTTAATTACCACAAAAATAACCTCAGCGCTTCTTCTTCAACCACAAGTCAACCAGTTTATTAATTATCTGGTCGTAGCTCTCCCCTTTTTTTCCCAGACCCATCAATCTGTCTCTTGTTTTTTTCTCAAGCTGGATTGTTGTTACTCCTTTTCTGCTCGGCATTTTCAAAACCTCTTTATAAAGAGCTTTACTATAGGAACTATTTATATTTATAGCGTTCACAGCAGGAATTGGTTCGTATTTTTTGCAATCCTGCTAGTACAAATATAAAGGAGTTTGATTGCGGTTTTTGTAAGGTGTTTTGAGATGAAGATAGAGAATAAGGAATTATTTTCTTTAAAGAATGGCTGTTTGTTTGTTATTTTAACTGTTTTTGGTAAAAGAGGCGAGAGGCTTTCTCTTGCAGAGCAGGGCATTTCTAGAAAGCTCGTGTTTTTTCATGAACCTGTCAAAATGCTCTTTCAAAATCTTGTCCATTCCAGATGGCAAAGAAGGAAAAGGCCCATTCGGCCGCTTCACACCCTCAACCAACGCCAACCAAAAACAACGAGGACACTCCAAAAACAAATTAATCGACGAAGGGGAAAGCTTGTAAGTCATTTTTCATTACCTCAATTTGTAACCTTCAAATGCGTTGGAATTAATGTTTTCTATTCTATATTTTTCAGCTATTCGAATTTTGATTTTAGTTTTTGGATTCTTGATTTTTTTATTTAATTTATTTATGTCTTTTTTATCTAGTTCTTCCACACTTATATATATTGCTTGTTTTGTTTTACCAAATGCATTGTACTGAACTAATTTGCCAATTTTTCTGAAGTCTAATGCTAGGATGCAGTTTATATTACTAAACTGATATATGGGAAAGTAGTGCCCTTTATTTTTAAATACGCCACTAAAAGAGTACCCTTTTACTTTTTTATTAAACTTAAAATCTTTCGCATATTTTGGGATAAATGCTTTGCATTTATACAACTCTGAACTTTTTTCTGAATCGACAATTATTATTAAATCTTTTTTTGCTTTAAATTTTTTTAGTAAGTTTGTAATTGAATTTTCTAGGTCTGTGTACAGTGCAGGCAGTTGCTTTTGTTTGATGATTTGCTTTATTATGTTTTCATTTTCTGCTCTCGCTAGATTTCTGCCATAATCTGTGCCTATGTCTCCACCCCAGGGCACTGGAGGATTTTTAATAAAATAACTTTTTTCAAATAGTGTGTAAAATCCAAAAAATTTATCTGAATCTTTTTTTGGGTTGGTGTTAATTTTCTCCAGATAATTTTTAGCTTTTTTGAATAAATCTCGTACTGTTGAATTTTCTTCCCATTCTTTGATAACCGTTTCTTTAAATTTTTGTATTTTGTTGTTGTCGAGCTTTGCATTGATGATTCTATTTTTTTCGTCTTCTTCGGCTTTTTTTATTGCATCATTTAAGATGGACTCTAATTCACTCTTTGTATTTGAAAATTCTTCATCGTTAATTTTTATCCAATTTGAAACAGTTTCAGAGGTCAAGGATTCTAATTCCTTTTTTAGTTCTTCTATCAAATGTAAATTTTCAAATACTGGTTTGGGCAGACTAAACGGCATTTCCTTTACCTTTTGATAAAAAAGGTAAAATAAGATATATCTCTCCTTTGGAAGCTTTGGGACTGTAAATGCCCCTTCAGGGTGTAGCTTATGTTCAAGTGACCAAAAAGGCGCCGAATCCAATTCAGCGTAAATGTTGCTATATTGCATTAAATCAAATACTAATTCCTTCAGGTTTTTTGTCAGCTTTTTATTTTCTATAAGATAAAACATACGATAACACAATTCTGTTATTCTTGATTTAAGCACCTGTTTGGTCTCCTTAACCACTTGGCATTTAGCATCAATTACTTGCTTTTCCGAATCTGCCTGTTTATAGTAGTTTTTGTCATAGTGATAAGGGTCTTCAGAGTAAAATTGGAGAGTACTGATAAATTGTTGAATATGGTCTTTGAGATATATCTCATAATGTTTTGGTTGTTTAAAAAATAAGAATAAATCAGTTTCTAATAACCTAAAACCGATGTCGATATTTTCAAGCAAAGCGCTTTTATATACTTGTATGACATCAATATTTTTTTCCGATTCAAAATTTTTTAATATTTCAAATCGTATAAACTCTGCGATATATAATCCCGCAGTAGCATATCGTCTACTAAAATTTTTATCTAAAGTTAAGGCATAGTTTTGTAGCATTGTATAAAATTTTTGTTGAACATATCGCAGCATCTGCAAATTTTTTGTGAATTCTTTCTTTAGACTATCAATAAGA
>JAFCFP010000080.1 GCA_017608575.1 Candidatus Iainarchaeum sp.
TTGGAGAATGCGCGTTGACTCCGCCATTGTATTGTGATAATGGCTCGTTGGTTGAAAACGTGGGCTTTTGCGGTTGCCCTGAGGGAATGATTGTTAACCCTGAAAAAGTAAGTGAATGCGTGGAAAAACCAAATATTCCAAATCCAAAAGTAATCAATCCAAGAGTTGACTTGGAAAACATTACAAGCAATAGTGCAATAATAAATTTTGAAACAGACATGGAAACAAAAGCAAAAATTAAATACTGGGAAAAAGAAAACCACTCAACAGAGAGAGCAGAAATTGAAAACACTGAATTCAAAACAATGCATTCAATTAAATTAACCAATTTAAAACCACAAACAACTTACGAATTTTTAATCGAGGTTTGGACAGAACAATTCGCTGTCGCTAGAGCTGAGGGAAGCTCTTTTGTTTTCAAAACAATTAAAGCAATTGAAACAGAAAACGGTGAACTAATAATTCCGGGTGGAAAAGAAGGAAACACTGCACCGCAAATACTGGAAATACTTGTTACTCCAAAGGAAGCTCTTTCCACTGGAGTGCTTGAAGGCATTGCACTCCAATTCAGTGTTTCAGCTGTTGACGTGGACGATTCATTGCTTTACTATGAATGGTTTTTTGGAGATGGAACAACCGGCAAAGGAAAAAACGTAATGCACTATTATCCATTTATTGACACTGGAAAGGAAAAAATTTATCCAGTGAGAGCAATAGTAAAAGATCCCTGGGGTGGAATTGCAACTAAAAGCATTGCAATAAAAATAATAAAAGCAAAAGCAAAGGCAAGATTGTTAAAACCATTGCCTTTGCCGAGTGAAATGCTTAAAAAGAAGCAAAACCAATCAATTGAATTTGAATTCTTAAATGAAAACAATAAAAGAATTCTTCCTGAAAAAAAACTAAATGCAGTAATTGAAGTGAAAGGCCAAACAATTGAAACAAAAAGCAATGAGGAAGGAATCTTTAAAGCAGAATTTGATGCAAACAGTGATTTTAGTTCATTTGAATTAATAAAAATAAAAGCAGAAATAGCCTTAAACGGAGAACAAATTTCAATGGAAAACATTATACCTGTTTACTTTGAACCAATTCCTATTGTTATTGAAAACCCCTTTAAGGAAAAAGAATACTATTTAAATTCAAAAATTGGAGAATTTAATGTAGTGGCAAAACTTGAAGGAAAAAAAACCGTTAAAAAAGCAAATATTACTGCAAAAATCATTACTGCAAGTGAAAGAAAAAATTACAGTGTTGAACCAGTAGAAGACAAACTTGTTGCAAGAGTTAATTATTCAATAACAAAAAGCGATTTATTAAGTGGAATAATTGTTCAATTTGAAGGAAAAGACGAAGCTGGAAACACTGTAATGAAAGACTTAAAATACAGTCCCAAAATAAACAGAGTTAACCCTGAATTTAACATTGAAATTGTTGCTCCAAAAAATGAATCATTCAAGGGATACGGTCAAAAAGTTAAATTTATTGCAAAAATTAATTCCACTAAGAAAAATCAATTAAAAAAAGTAAAACTATGGGTGCGTACTCCTAATTCGCAAACAATTGCATTATTAAAAGACAAAAACCAATACGTGCTCGAATTCAAAATGCCTTCACCTGAAACTGGAATTGACAGGCAAACCTTTTTAATTGAAGGAGAGGGATTCGTTGGAGAACAAAAATGGATTGATTTCAAAGAAGTGACACTTTTTTTGTCAAAAAAGACAAAAATTGATTTAGTGTACCCTGATGAAAATGGTTCCCAGTTCAATAACACCGAACCAAACACTCTAAAAGTGAAATTTTTCTACCCCGATGGTTCACCAATTGAAGAAGAAAAAATAAAAGCAACGGTTTCAGTTAATGGTGTAACAGAAGAAGTTGAATTCCAAAGAGATTCCATTAAAGGATATTATTATGCAAGGCTTTCAAATGCAAGATTTAACGCTGGCCAGCAAAACACTGTTCAAATAAGATTAAGGGAGCCTTTAAGAGGCGGAATTGCAGCAAATGCATTCATTACTTTTTCATCCAGTCAATTAATTGGATTCATAGTTTTATTATTAGTACTGATTGCAGCACTCTTAATTCTAAACAAGACAAGGAAAAAACTCATTGAAATAAGTGAGAAAAAAGAAACCCTTGAAGACAGAATTAACCAATTGGAAGGACTTTTGAAAAGATTAAAATACGAATACCTAAAAAGGCATTTAACCGAAGAAGAATACAAGAAAAGATACGAAGAAACAATGCAAAAACTCAAAGCACTAAAAATAGAAGCACAAAAGAAAAAATACTAAACCTCTTTTTTATTACTTATACCGCTTTATAAAAGAGCGTTTAACGCGCATTCTCCAAAAGGAGTTCCATCAACACAATACTCCACCACTGGAGTTGGAGAAACACTTGGACTGGGAGAAGAACTTGGAATGCATTCATGATCTCCGCTGCAAGTTTTCCCCACAGGACAGCTAACCTCTTTTACAGGACAAGTATCCCATTCCTCTCCACTGTTAGTGCATTTCCAGTTTTGTGAAGACTGCAAAATATTGAATATTTCCTGAGGGGACTTGCACTCGCATTCGGCTTGTTGTCCGGTTTCCACACATTTCAGCGCTCATTTTTAATCAAACCGGTGCATTCAAAACTGCCAGTGCAAGTGCCGCTTGAATTGCATAAATTGGAAGGGCAACTTCCTTTCTGAGAGTA
>JAFCFP010000081.1 GCA_017608575.1 Candidatus Iainarchaeum sp.
CAACGAACAATAACGCATTCTCTTGCAGGAATCCTGAAAACCAGCAAGGGAAAAAACAATTGGCACTAACATTGAAGAATCAGCACTCTCAATTCGCCCAAATTGCTTGGAGCCAAAAACAATAAACGGAATCTCCCTTGCTTCAGCTGTTTCATTAAAAGGATAACTTGCATGAGAGCCACGGCATTCAGTGCACTCAAAAGCCATTCCATGGTCAGCAGTAATGGCAAGCAGTGTCCCAGTTTTTTCCGCCGCAACAATTAAGCTATTAATATCATGATCGAATTCTGAAATGCATTCACTATACCTTTTCGGGTTTCCCCTGTGACCACACAAATCAACGCCTTTGGCGTTTGAAAAAACAACAAACTTTTTTTCAGGAAACACCTTGTGCAAAAATTCAAGCAATGCAGAATCAATATTCAAAATAAAAGCAGAGTATTCTTCAAGCGAGTTTTTGTTGCCATCAAAACCACTAACAGCTTTTGATTTTAGAAATTCCTCCACTGCAATTGCCTCCCTTGAATTTGAATTCCTTTCAACCCTAAAATCCCATTTACCAGCATCAAAAAAGGCAACATCAAACTCAGAGCGAGCTTCCTTAAAATCACCGCTTTCAGAAACCATTATGCACAAATGGTTGTTTGCCCTTGCAACATCACAAATGGAAACCATGCCGGCATTGTCAACACAATTCTTTACTTTCGCAAACTGCTTTCCACAGTCACCCGCAATATAAAAAACAGAATGCGACGCAATCGTTTCCGGAAAACGCGTTCTAAAAACAGAGTAAAGTGCTTTGCCCTTAAGTGATTCAAGCACTGGCGTTTTTGCTTTTTCCAGTTCAGAGCCATCCATTGCCAAAGGCGGAGCACCCTCAAAAAAACCCATGTATTTGGCTCCCATGCCATCGCCTACAAGTATTAAAACGCTTTCAGTCTGCCTTTGGCCAATGCAACCAAAAAGAAAAAGGCAAACAAAAACCATTAAACCAACCCTCTTCATGAAAGAATTGCCTTGCAAAAAATTATTAATGTTTTTTAATGTGCCTTTAATACATGTTTGTTGACATTCACTGCCATTTGGATGCAGTGAAAAACGCAAGCGAAAAAATTGCCCTCGCAGAAAAAGAAAACGTTTCATTAATTGTATCCAATTCAGTGGACATTAAAAGCATGGAAAAAAACATTTCTCTTTCAAAGCGCTTTCCAATTGTGAAAGTTGCACTAGGCATTCATCCAAGCGAAGCGCTTTCAATGAATGAAAAAGAAATAGAAAAAGCTTTCTCTTTCATGGAGAAAAACTTAAAAAAAGCCATTGCTGTTGGCGAAACAGGACTCGACTTCAAGCACGCAGTAACAGAAAAACGAAGAGAATTGCAGAGAGAATTATTCAAAAGGCACATTTCACTTGCACTTGAATTCAACAAGCCGGTTATTGTTCATTCAAGAAATGCAAGAAAGGAATGCATTAACATTCTCTCCGAAATGAACGCTGAAAAGGTTTTATTGCACTGGTTTTTGGGAAGCAAAAAATTGCTTTTTGAAGCAATTGAAAATGACTGGCTTTATTCAATTGGTCCAAGCGTTTTTGAAAACCCTGCTGTGCAAAAATTTGCATTGCTTTCACCACTAAAAAACATGGCTCTCGAAACAGACAGCCCTGTTTTGTTCAATGGCAAGCCAGCTGAACCACAATGGATTCCAAGAATTGCAAAAAAAATAGCAAAATTAAAAAAAACCCCCCTCAAAAAAGTGGAAACTGTTACAACAAATAATGCTTTTCGCCTGCTGGGGCTCCAGCAAAAGGGTTAAAAAAGTATTTTTTTTCAATATTTGGGTTAATGCCTTCAATTGAAGTGATTGGATTGATTCTTGAAACAATAATCACATTGCTCGTAATCGGCAATTTGTACCTTTTCCTCAAACCAAAAAAGGCAAAAAGCGTTTTTTCAAACAATCGTTTTGCAGGAAAAGGAATTATTACAAGCGCTTTTGATGAAGGAATGGCTGAAAGCCAAAACACTGTGAAAACAAGCAATGCAAGTGCTTCAGGCACTGTGACACTGCAAATGCAGTCAGCAATTGAAAGAAGTGAATTCAATGCATTAAAAGAAAAAGTAGCAGCCATTGGAGCAAAACAGGAAGGCATGGAACGCAGGCTTGAATTTGTTTCAAGAAAAGTCCAAGGAATTGACAACTTGTTAGAAGAAGGAGCAAAAAAGAAAATATCAGACCTTGGAATACTGGAAAAATTCAACCGCATTGAAGAATTCAGAAGGCAGGCAATAATCGAAATAGAAGCATTAAAACAAAGACTGCCCAAAGAAAAAAAGAAAAAAGAAAAATTTGACGAAAACCTAGAGAAAAAAATCCACAGGCTAATATTCCACGCAAACAAGCAAAACTAATTCTTATTGCTTTTGTGCTTTTTTTGAATTCCATGTTTTTCTTTTCCCAGTATCAGCACTTCTATGCCTTGCGGTCTTTGCAAGAACACTTGCAGCGCCAATAACCGGTTCCAGGTCATCGCCTTTTACCAAAAATTCAACTTCTCTTGGAGCATTCTTCAAACGCTTTCCGTCAACTTTAACCCCAATGTTTTCATTGCAAGCATTAAAAACACGTGGAGCAAACTCAATAACCCTG
>JAFCFP010000082.1 GCA_017608575.1 Candidatus Iainarchaeum sp.
TCCACAACCTCCTTTGCCTGAGATTTTGGTTGAAAGAGGCGAAGCACAAAGCGCTTATTTCTTTGATGAAAATGCACATGTTGAAGCATTTTTTACTTGGACTTTGAAGAATGTTGGCGAGGGGAAGGCAAAAATTAATTCAATTGAAACGCTTGGATGCAGTGATTTTAAGTGTTCAGTACTTATTGATGCTGCCTCTCTCCCAATTGAAATTGAGCCAAATGGTCAGTTTGAGTTAAGGGAAAAAATTGACATAAACACAATTCCTGAGCAAAAATCCTATCCAATTAAAATAAAAGTAATTTACGAAGGCGAGGGCACAACCAGTACAATGGAAAAGGTTTCAGAGGAATCACTTCTTTACGTTCAAGGATTTGAACAGGAGGACATTTGCCTTACTCACGATGGAAAAGAAGGCAGAACAGGTCCAAACAATGTCCCAAAGGTTCTTTTTTCATGGGATTGGGCGGATATTGGTTTGAATGAGTGTGATAAAGAGAATTCAACTGACACTGAATTCATTTACTGTGATCCAACACAGTTCTCCATTGAGCTTTCAAGAAAGCTAAAAAACTTTATCGAAGAATATGAAAATGGTGCTTCAAACGAGGAAATGAGTGATGTGAACTCCTTTAGAGTATTTTTGATTGCTGATAGTTATTCTGAGGATTTTCAGAAGGATTTTGCATACTATTACACTCACAGTTTCTTTGAAGCACCTGACTGGTTTGATGGAGGAATTGCACCGATTTCAAAATACATTGGAGATCCAAGCAGGTTGCAGTTTTCTCCAAGGGAGTTGCCTGGTTCTGGCGCGTACAATGTTGGATTAAGTGCAACATTTGATGACACAGATAACAAAAAATTCTTTGATGAAAATAGCAATCCAAGCGCCGTCATTACTGTGAATTTTTCGAAGGTGCATGATGTTGGTGTTGAAGTGTTGGATTCTCCGTTTTATCACTTGCCTTTTAATGGATTGGTTGGAACACTGCGTGTTGATGAAGATGGCAACACTGCGTGTTGATGAAGATGGCAACATTGAAAGAAAAGGTTATGGCATTGGATACGAGAATGACAGCAGGGCTGTAAGGATTACCACTGATGGTGGAACAATTGCAACCATTGCAGAGGACGGCAATGAAATAATTGGAAACAGGCAACTGAATGTGTTTGACGAGAACTCTTTTGTTTCAACGAATCTAACCAACAGAGGAAAGGTTTTGTCCATTGATTTCTCTAACAGCAGAATTGAATTCTTCAGGACTTCAGCGCTTCCTTTGATAATGGGAATAAAAAGCGAAAACAGCAGAGCAGAGTCATTCTATTCTATTTCAAAAAATGGCAAAGCAATTGGTGAAGGAGAGGATTTCCTTTCAATATGGGTGCCTTTTGCTGCAAGGCCTTCAATGAATTGCACCTTCTTTGATGGAACACCATTGGAAGAAACATTTGACACTGTTGCAAGGGCTTTTAGCGGAAGCTCTATTGCAAAAGAAGACGAAAACAAATACTTTGGCTTTAAATGGGAAAATGTTCCAGACAACAACTTCTTGTTCCTCAAATCAGTGTTTTATACTCCAAATGAGCAGGGCTATGTATTGAATGGGTGTTGCGATGGAAATTCATTGATTGCAGCAAACAACGGCAGCATTAGCAGGAATGAAACAGAACAGATAAACCTTTTGACAGGCAAAAGCATTGATGCGTTGAATGACTTGTTTGAAAAGATTCAGCACAGAGAGGTGTGTGTAATAGGGGAAGGAACAAGCGGTCAAGACTGGGGCAGTGAAAAAGACAATTACACATTCTATTGGAATGAATCCAAGCTGTTGAACGAAATGGAAAACGCCAAGGCTGCTGTTAATACCATATGGGTGCTTAACTGGAATGAATGGGCTTGTCCGAAAGCCTCTTAAAAACAACAAACACGTTATGTATAAAACAGCGGTTTGGCTTATGCCGCAGACAGAAAAAGGAAACAACATGATTAAAAAAAAATATGCATTTTTGCTGTTTTTTCTTTTGCCATTTTTGTTAAACACTCACGCCTATATAAACTGCCAGTTTTCTTATTCCAGAGCAGGAAGTGAACTTGAATACGGTTTAACTTACCGCTTTGATGCAACTAAAAGCGGTTCAGGCATTGAGTCATTTCAATGGGACTTTGGAGATGGCGATACTGGGTCTGGTGCTGTTGTTTTGCATACGTTTGATTCAGGCGGCGGTTTCCCTGTTACGCTTACTTGCAAAGGTTCAAACGGTGAAACAAACAAATACTCAACAGTTTTAACAGTTTTCTCCTATCCAAAAGCAGTAATTGATGTCACCTCTGAACTTGAAGGAGTTTTTCCCTTAAAGGTTTCATTTGATTGCTCTAATAGCACTGATGCCGATGGAGATGAGTTCACATGTTATTGGACAAGCAATGGACAGGTATCATATGAAAAAAAGCCCACTTTTAACTACTATGTTCCGGGTGTTTACAGTGTTGCTTTGACTGTGTTTGAAAAAACCCCTGAAAGGAGAACAGACAAAACAGAAATGACGATAACTTTAACTGCAACATGTTCATCCACTACTGATTGTCCTGGTGGATTCATTTGCATGAATGGCGAATGTGTCAAGGAAACAGCGACTTCAGCAATTGCAAATTTTTATTTCACTCCCCAAAACCCAAATCCTGGAGACACGGTTTCATTTGATGCTTCAATTTCAGAACCTTCAAAGAATTCAGAGATTACGGATTACTCTTGGGATTTCGGTGATGGCTTCACAGCTTCAGGCATGACAGCTCAGCACACTTACACTAATGAAGCAGTTTACAGTGTTACCCTTAATATAACTGACAGTTCCGGGAAAAGTGATTCTGCAATAAAATTTGTAAAGGTTGGCTCTGGTGTCGGTCCAGTGAGTACAGTTCCAAGCCCTAGTTTATCGCAGACTCCACTGCCAACAACAGGCAATGGACAATTAATAATAACAAATTCAGAGGACAAACTTATTGGCTTTAAAGAAAATGAGGCTCAAAAAACCACCACTGTAAAGTGGACTATCTTCAACATAGGTGAAAGCACTCAAATTACAAACATTATTCCAACTAATTGCTCTAACAATTTGAGCTGTGCAATAGCCAATTTTGATGGGCAAAAAATCCTTGCCACTAACGAGTTTTTTGTGGTGGAAGAATCAGTTGTTGCAAAAAAACCAGCCGAAGCAGAAGCGTATGATTTGGGATTAAAGGTTTATTTCTCTTCAGGTTCTGCTGTTGAAGAAATTGAATCACCTCAAACAGTGAGAGTTGAACTTGCCGGAAAAAAAGAAGAAAAATTCCACGTAAAGTTGAATTATGCTGATCAGAATTTTTGTATTGGTTTTAATGGGGTTTTTGGGCGTACTGGTGAGCGTGTTAGGCCTCGTGTTTTGTTGTCTTGGGATTGGGCGGATATTGGTTTGAGTGAGTATTGGTTTGAGTGAGTGTGATAAGGAGTCTGTTGTTGATGATGAGTTTGTTTATTGTGATCCTGTGCAGTTTTCTATTGAGTTGGCTCGTAAGTTGCATGAATTGGATGTTTTGGGTGGTAGTGGTTCTGATCGTTTTACTTCTTTTAAGGCGTTTTTGATTGCTGATAATTTTTCTGAGGATTTTCAGAAGGATTTTGCGTATTATTATACTCATAGTAGTTTTTTTAGTGTGCCTGAATGGTTTTCTTCGAATAGCACGCCTTGGAGTG
>JAFCFP010000029.1 GCA_017608575.1 Candidatus Iainarchaeum sp.
TGGTTGAATATTTGCACTGTTGTGTTTTTGACAGTGTATTCGTCCAATAATTCGAGTTCTTCTTCGTCTTTGAACATTAACATTGAGCCAATGAAGGAGGGCTTTATTTGTGCTTCAAAGAAAACCCTGTAAAGCTGGCTTGTATCAGGAACTTCTTCCAGTTCTGTTAGAAACTTTTTAACCCTTGTTATTAGTTCGGTGTTTTCAAAGCTTTTTTTCATATAGTTTAGTGTTCTAAGGTAAACCTTGCTTCCGCGCTTATATTGGTCGTTTCCTTCCTTAAAGCGTGCTTTTTCTTTTTGAAGTTCCATTACGCAAGTAAAATATGCTTTTATTGGATCATAGGCTATAAGGTCATGAGCAATTGTTACCGCCATTTTGTGGCGTGTGCCGAAGTAAACCTCATCTTCTTCAGGCACGCCGAGGTTTTTGTAAGACCAAATTGATTCCGCTTCAAATTTGTGTATTAATTCAACTATTTCCTTGAGTGTTTGGGTTTGCACTTCATCATATACTCTTTCATAGGCTTCAGCTAACACAATGCGGTCTGCTTCCACTTGTCCGAGTATTTTTATTGCGTGATATCTGCATGCTTTGTCGTCAGCTATGGAAGTACTGTAAACGCATTCCCTGCAATCAAATATAAGGTTGCGTTTGTCCGCTTCCTCTTTAACAGTGTAGTCACCTACTTTAAAGCCGCCGATTTTCATTTAAATCACTTAGCCAAGCCACAAAGAAAAGAGTTAAAGTCATTATTAAATCTATCTTTCTCTTGAAAAAGGTTAAATTGTTTTTGTGATTAAATCCATTGGTTTTAATGGCAGGGAAATTGAAAACAAAGCTGTTTGTTGAATCTGCAATGGCTGCTTGGAAATGGATTTCTTTTGAGAGAAAAAACATCAAAAGTGAATCAATGAAGGCAGCAAAGTTTATTGCAGTGTTTGTTCTTGTTTTTGTTGCATTAAGTGCTGTTGTTTCAATGATTCCATTACAGTTGTTTGAAATGCCAGTGGCAATTGCAATAAAGGGTTTTTTTGCGGGGCAGGGCATTGATGCTGTAATAACACCAACAGAGCCAGTGCTTTTAAGGACACAAAGAGGAGTGAATGTTTCAGTGTCCTATTTGTGCACTGGAGTGCTTGAATCAATTGTGTGGATTGCAATCATCAGTGCATCGCTTGGAATTGAGAGAAGAAAACGGATTGCTGGAATTTTTTATGGCCTAGCTGGAATTGCTTCATTCAATCTGGTGAGGATTTTTATAACGCTTTTAATTGCATTAAATGCAGACACAAACACAGTTGAATTTATACATAACGTATTGTTTCGTGTAACACTCTTCATTGTAATAGTGGGTTTTTATGGAATATGGTTCTGGCTTTCCATTAAAAGCAGTTTACATTCAGGCATTCAAGGACACCAAAGCCCAAAAAAAGAGCAAAACCCTAAAAAACACTAAAGTATATTAATTACTTATTATTCTAACTTAAATATAAAAAAGAAATGAATAAACACTCAATGGAATCAAACGGAATCGGGGTGTGCGGTGGTTTATGTTTGGTGAAAGAATTGCCTCTTTTTATACAAGCATAGAGGATAAATGGTATGCGGGAATTGACTGGCTTGACAGAAAAGGCATTCCATTCTATGTTTTTACAGATGCATTGGAAAAACGCGGCATTCCCTCACTGCCTTTTACCCTTGCAATTGTTTTTCTTTTTGTTTTACTGTTTTTGACCTTTTATTTTGGAAGCAGTGTTGATGCAACACTCAACTTTAATATTTCCGATGGACATGGAGAGCCATTGCAGGGCGTTACAATTTCACTAAAAGACCAGTCAGGCAAAATAGTAAAGCGTACTGCTTTGAGTGATGGTGCTAAAATTTATTTGAAAGGCATACCAATTGGCGCTATTTATGCTGTAAAGGCAGAGAAGCCCGGTTATTTGCCGGATGAAAAAACAATTGAAGTGAAAGGCAGTGAAACAATTGTTTCCCTTTTCTTGAAGGCAGACATTAGCCTTACCGAAGGATTGCTTTCATTGGTGGACGAGGTAACCGGTAGCGCAATAGGAAACCCTAAATGCGTTGCTTCCTTTGAGGGAATCGAAATCAACGGCGTTTTGGATGAAAAGCAAGTGCTTCACTTTAAAGGCGTTCCAAATGAAAAAAACATTTTGGTGCAGTGCTCTGCGAATGGCTATGAAACCCTTTCAATGCCAATTGCTTTTAAAGAAGGAGAAACAATCCAACAGGTAATGAGTCCATTGACTGCTGCACTGCAGGGCAACTCTGTTGTGCTTATTTCAATTTATGAAATTGTTGATGGCCAGCCAAAGCCATTGAACGGCGTGCACTTGAAGATTGAAAATGCGTTAACTGGCAACACAATTAGTGATGTTGTTGATGTTAATGCAGAATACCAGGAAACATTAAAGAAAGGCACTCCTTTGAGAATCACCGCTGAAAAAGAGGGATATATTGCTGCTGTATTGCCTGAAACAACTTTAAGGGAAGATGAAAAACAGATTGAGGTTTATTTGAAAAAAGGCGGGCAAAAACTTGTAGTGAGAGTGAATGGCACTGATTCTGGACCGCTTAGCGATGCAATTGTGCAATTGTTTGACTCGGATGCTGAATTCATTAAGGATGAGGCAACTGGTTTTGGGGGATTTGTTGAATTTGTTGGACTGGATCCAAACGCAACATATTATATTACTGCCTTCAAGGACCTGTATGTTCCGCAAAGAAAAAAAATCATTCCAGGCGAGCACGAGGAAATCTCTTTTTCATTGAATTATGCTACCCCACAGAACACCTCAAACCTTAAGGTCAAAGTGTTTGATTCAGATGGATTATATGCTAATGGTGCTTCCCTTTATTTCTTTGAGAAATCTGGCGAAGAAGAACTGCCACTGGGATTGCCAGAAAAGTTCACTGACTTGCTTGGTGAAGCAATTGTTTCAATTGAAAAAGGAAAGCAGGTTGTGGTGAAAGCACTAAAAGAGAACGAATCAGGCAAGGGAGAAATAGAAATAACACAGTCAGACAACGAACTGGAAATTCGCTTGGAAAAACCAATCAATTTTGTTGAATTGAAATTTGTTGACGAGTTCGGAAACCCCATAACAGGCAGTGTGAAAATTTCCTCCAAAAGCGGTGAAGAGCTTTTTGATGGAAACACTGAATCTGATGGATCAGTGCTTTTTGATTCACAGGGAAACGAAACAGTGCAATTGTCCATCGAAAAAAACGGTGAAAAGATTTATGAAGAGGAACTAGAGGTTGATTCAAAAAAAGAAATCAAAGTAAGCATTCCGGTTTCAGAGGAAGCAAAAATGCCTTCAATTGAATTCCTCGGAGTGTTTGATGAAACAGATAAAGAAGTGGAAGGAATTTCAAGGGGTGATTTTTATTACTTAAAATTCCGCGCAAGCCTTCCAGTGTCAGAGTTAAGCGGAGTGCATGTGCGCGTTGGGTCTGATTCAGCGGCATTTGCTGACGAGCAAAGGATTGGGATTTATGGCTATCAGGCAAATTCAAAGGGTTACTTTTATGGCAGGAGCTATCAACCGCCTTCAGGGCAGGCTGTTGACTTGAAAAACAGGGGTTCAACAAATGAAAAAAACAAATGGATTGAGGTTTATTTCAAAAAACCAGCTGAAACGGAAACAATTAAAGTAAAGATTAAAGCGGATGAAACATTCAACAAGCAGGAATTTGAATTGCACTACAGGGCTTTTGCAAAATTCAGTGGAAAATACTTCAATGACCCTGAAAGCACTGAAAAAATGCCGCTTTATGCTGAAACACACACTGAAAGCGTTAAGGTTTTCACAACAAAAGCATTATGCGGGGAAGGATTATGCGTTGAATTTGTTTTCAGGGATTCAAGCGGGTTAAAGTTTAAAGAAAGCGAATTCAAGCCAATTGTTGGCAAGCCATATGCATTGGAAATAAAAATAACCACAAACCAAAGCAACAAAGTAAACATTTCTGCAACTGCAAAGGAAGATAGTGGAGTGAGCTTTGAGGGAATTTCTCTTGATGGTTCAATTATTCCAGAGCAGGGATATGAGCTGGCAAGCGCTGAACTCTCTGATGTTTCAATTGAACGCGGTGTTGTTTCAAAGGCTGTTGTTTTCTTTGAACCAAAATCATTGGGTCAAACATATATTGAAGTGTTGGTGCAGGGAACAGAAAACGTGGTGAGGAAAAAATTCTACTTTAATGTTGCAGAGGAAAGAAATATTTCAATTGAATTGCCCAGCAAGGGAAAGCTTTCAGTTGGTGAAAACCTGTTTGTAAGGCTTTCGGATTCTGTTACAAGCGAATTTGTTTCAAACGCTGCACTGAAATTAATAAACATTGACACTGAAAAAATTGAGGTTTCAACCGTTGGCACTAACACAAAAAACAACGGCCTGAACGGAGAATACTTGCTTGAAACAGCTCACTTGAATCCTGGTTTTTACAAAATTGTTGCATCAGCTTATGGCTATATTGAAACAGAAAAACCAGTTGTAGTGTTGACTGAAAAAGTGCTTGAAATTGAAACACCAATTGAAATTGAATTGGAGAAATGCTCCGGGGATGAAAAAGGGCGCTGTGAAACAAGCGAAAGCCGCACTGTAAAAATAACAAATTTTTCAGGCTTGCCGGTTGAAATAAAGGGCACAAGGTTTGTGCCAGTAAGAATGCCCAACGAATTCAAGCTTGAAGCAAACCTGAGCGGAGAGATAACAGATGAAGATTCAATTGAGGTGAGCGCAACATTTTCGGGCAAAGCAAACAAGTCAGTGTATGGAGAAAGTGATTTGATTGTTGAAGGCTTGATTGGCAATGTTTCAGTGGAAGCAAAAGCAAGAGTAAAAATAACCTACAACAAGGAAATTCCAAGTGACTGCATTAAACTGGACAAGGATTCATTGAAGCTATTAATGCTTGGCGAAGAGGGTTCAACAGGAACAGTTTCATTCAATGTCGAATACTCGCGAAAGGAAGAATGCTATAAAGCACTTGATTTTAAGGTGTATGCTGAACCAATGGAGGCAGATGAAGACTTAATAGTACAGGATACAACTCTTTCAATTGCACCAGGTGAAAAAAAAGAAGTAAGGCTTAACGTGTTGAACAACAGAAAACGCTTTTATGTGGCTTCACTGAAAAGGGAATTTGAAATATTCATTGAATCAGATGAAATAACAAAAAGCATTCCCTTGACTGTAATGCTTAAAGATCCAGTCTTTTTCCTTGAAACAAATGACAATATTGATATTTGGCTGAGCCAGCAAGAGGACACTGGCGAGATAAGCGGTGTTGCGCCATTGTTTTTAAAGAATGCTGGTGAATTGCCAATTGAACAATTAAGGTTTTCAATAGTGGAAGCTCCTTTCGGAATAAATATAACAGTGCTTCCAACACCAGACGGGCGCTTTGCGCAAATAATTCCACAGGGCTTCAATCCAATTATTCCAACTGCAACTAGTCAGTCAAGTGTTCCCTTTTCAATGCCGCCCTATCTTCCAAATGCAAGCAATCCCGCTCCAAACTATTCAATGTATCCTGCAATGCAACCTTATTCTTCAAGAATTCCGTTGAGTGACGGAATGGCATTATATGAAGCTCCCTTAATGCCAGGCCAACAGCTCTCGCCACCAAAAACAATCTTTGCCAGCACCACTTCAACAGAAATGAGCAAGGGACCTTACAGGGCAATAATTGAAATCCGCGGCATTGTTAACGGCAAGGAATTCTTCCTCAAAAATGTTGCAGTTTGGCTTCATGTTTCAACCCCCAAGTGCTTAAAGTTTTACTTGGATGACACTGATTTCAGGAGCGCTGAAAGCGAGCAAGGCGTAATCACAAAAATGGCTCGCTTGGAGAACAGTTGCGGTGAAACAATAAGAGAATTAAGCCTTGAACCAAAACAAATAGGGGAAAACAGGCTTACATTCACTCCTTTGAGGAGCGCGTTTTTAAGACCGGGCGAAAAAGCACAATGGAAAATAATAATGCAAAAAAGAGAGGATTACTCCGGAGAAGTTGAATTAAAAGCAAAAGGCTTCCTTGTTTCAACACAGCATTACATTGAATCCTCGCCAATTATTATTTCAATTGAACTCGGCCAACAGGCTGAAACAACACAAGGTCCATCTTACGAGAATTTTTCAATGCCGATCTGCGACTCGGATGAAGAAACAGAATTGCATTATCCAATGCTTTCCTCTTACAAGGAAAAAGATTGCTCTCAGGGTTATTGTGATGCAGTGCAATTGAGTGAATTCCTGTTAAAAAAAACAGAGGAAAAAATTTCAACCATTAAACGCAGGCTTCAAGATGGAAGCTTTGATGTAAGCAATTTTGAACACTGTGAGAATTCAGCTGGATTGTGCAGTTTTAGCTCCCTTGACGTGAAGCCAACTGTTCTGACTGTTTACTTGAACAATGATAACTTGAGTGCTGACGTAATGGCTTTTGTGAAAGAACAAGGCAATTTCCCTGACCTCAAAAACTTTGTAACTGGTTATTTCGCTGGAGATATTTCAGATCTTATTTCAAAAGAAGCATTCTTCACTCCTTTCAATATTTATTTGCCCAAAAACCTTTCAGGTTGCGGAAAATTCACTCTTTCAATAAAGGGTGCAGTGCAAAATGTGCAGGGAAAACTCCAAGAGGACAAAATAGTTGTTTTAATAAAGCTTGAAAATGACAGGGAAGTGACACCTGAATGCACCAATGAAGTGCAAAACGTAATGAATTTCCTCCCAGTTGACAAGGGGCTCACCAACAACAACAGTAAAGGAGCTTGGCCTGCAAGCATTGAAACAAGCACTGAACTAAAAGAACTCGGTGAAAAAATTGCAGAAGAATTGTTTGACAGCAAGGATAGAAGCACTACTGGTTCAACTTCATTGAACAGGATAAGGTTAAAGTATGGAAGCGAGGGCCAAGAAGGCATACTTGTAATAAAAATAATGCGTGTTTCAAGCACTGAGGCTGCACCAAAAACAGTTGAATTCCTTGTAACACCAATGTTAAAGGACAGTGCAAAAAGTGTTTCCGAAACAATTGAAAAAAGCATTTTGGAGGCAGTTAAAAAGATTGCTGAAAGCTCACAGGACTTGGACTTGTGCATTGATGAACAAAAAGAATCGCTCACATTGCTTGGACTTGAGTCAAGGGGTGAGATTTCAATTAATGGCCCGAGCACTTTGGGGCTTTACTATGAACAGGAAAGCTGCGTTGACTTGAATGTTGAAAGCCCTTTGAGGGAAAAAATTGCCCTGCGCACTAACTGGAGTGAATTAAAAGAAAACAGCAACAGTGCTGGCTTGAGTGATGTGTACTTAAAGGTAAACAATGCACAAGTTAAAGAGTACTCTAATGAAAAAGGAATTATTGGAGATTCATTCCAGCTCGATAAAAAAACCAATGGAAACAATTACTTTATTGAATTCCAGCTTTGCGCTTTGGGTGACATTGGCGCAATAGAGGAAGCATTCGGAAAAGAATTAAAGGTTAAAGCAAAAAGTGCAACGTTTGCAGGCAGAGAAATGAAGGACTGGCACTCGGTTAAAATTGAATTGTGCTGGATTCACCCTTACAGTTTAATGGACAAGCTTGCAGGCATCTCAGTAAAACCGGGTGAAACAAAAACATATTATGCTACACTGAACTGGAAAGGCGACCCTGACAAAATTCCAACAATTGGATTGGATAACGCGCGAAAGGCAATGAATGCATTGCAACAAGGCGAAATTCCCGCAGGAGAACCAGTCAAGGGAAGCACTTTGCTGCCACCGGAGGCAAAAACCAGCTTGCTTGCCCACATGGGCGCGTGTGCTGCAACCGATGCAATTGGTGGAGCTATCTTTTTCAGCCCATGGGCTGCAGTGCTCAATCCATTGTTTGACTGTATTCTACCAGATATGTGGAACTTGCTCAAAACAACCACTTGGGGAAGCAAAATCGTCAGTACTTTGACGAATGCATGGGAGACAGCCAAAAAAATTCCAGTAATAGGCCATGTCATCAAAGCCGCTCAAACAGTTGTTGGTGGCATTTCAAGAGGAATCAGCAAAATGTTTGGAGGCATTTATAACCTCCTCCTTGGACATCCCTCGAGCCCAGAGATAACAGAAGAAATTCTTCCAACTGCTTTAAGTGGAGTGCAATTGCATTCAGTAACGCGTTATTTAACCAATGTTCAGAAAGGTACAAGGGTTTTGGATTTGGTTACACTGAAGGGAACGCTTTCAAGCACAGGAGAATCAATTGCAAAAGACATTTCCGAAAGAATGGCTAATGAATATGTTGAGAGAATGCTTAGTGGAGCCACTGTTGAAAACAGGTACGCAATTACAAGAGCCATAAGAGAAAATCTGGCACAGAGCTTTGAAAGCGAATTAAGTGATGAAATAAAAAAGGCTGGAAACCTTTTGAAAAAACAAGGGGCAAATGCAAAGCTCTTTGGAGACAAAAAACTTGGAAGGGCTTATAAGAGCATGAGAATAACTGACATGGATTTCATGGATAATGTTACAAGGAGCTCTTGGGAAAAAGCCCAACAAAAAGTGTGGACAACAAAAGTGACTATTAATGGCAGAGAAAAAACATTAATGGAATGGGGTTCTTCCATGAAGGGAAGCGAACTCGCAAAGAAATTAACTCCCAGCACCAAAAATGCTTTGCTGAGGGAAATTGCTGATCCAACAGATGTTGCAAAAAATGTTGGAAGGGATTTGCCAGTGGATTTAAACCCTAACTCAACTTCACTTATGGATAAGGCGAGAAGCCTTACTGATGAAATTGTGTTGGAGATAAGGACTAGGCCTAGTGGTATTGATATTGATGCGCTTTCGGATGCAACCCAGATAAGGAGTGCTTTGCAAAGGGAAATAAGCTCGGGTTTGAAGGAAAAGGCATTGATGAAGGCACCCACTGAAGCGGTTACTTCAAGTGGCAGCACTTATTCAAACATTGTTTCACTGGAAAAAAGCGATGTTGATGATGTTGTGAGAAGGGCACTACAAAAGACACAAACCCAGTACGCTGATGACTTTTTGAGGGCATCGGATGACGCAATGAGAAAAATTGGCCAGCTGGCTGGAATGCAGGCAGATGAAGTGATTGAATTTGGAGCAAAAAAGAGTTTTTGGAAAAAAATGAAGGGAAAGATTGCCAATTGGAGGAATTTGCGTGAGTTTGGGAAGGCTGCAGGGATTGGAATGCTTGCTAACTGGGTTGGCGGGTTTGTTGCCAGCGCTGTTAACAGGGAAGCACCACAGCAAGCAGAAGAAAACATTGCTGCACCGGTTATTTCAGGCGAGCCAGAGTTTTTGGATGGCTATATTGTAAGCAGCCCGGATTACTTGTATAAGGGCAGACCTTACAAAATTGATGTGACCAGTGGTAGAGATGGAAAGCCACGTTATTCCTTTAACATGGTTGATACGCCGGAGGAAAGAGAGGAAATGCGCAAGGCTCTCAGGGAAAACCCTGAAGTGCTGTTAAAGGATTCATGCGAAGAAGCTCCATCAAAGGATATGGGTGGAGCGTTTATTGCAAGGCTTGTTCCACAAATAACAAAGCAAAACAAAGACTATGCTACTGCTTATTATTTGTATGGTGATACTTTCAGCAGCACTGCTACAAAGTATGCAATTGATGACTCGCTTTTAATGGCAGTGTTGATTGTTTCACCTGAAAAAATAGTTGGGTGTGGAATTCCCAATGACTGGTTTAAGCAAGCTGATGAGGTGCAAAAGCAGGCAATTGAATGCGCTGGCAAAAAGCTTTGGGAGAACAATGCAAGCAATTTGAGGCAGAGGAGCGGCGACTACAAGGAAAACCTTAGAAGCGTTCTTTCAGGAATGGTTGACTTTGGCAACCAAGAAGAATTCAATAAATATGTTGACTTGGTTTGGGAAAACGATACTTATTGGTGGGAGAATTACAGGCCTTGATTTTTTTAAAGGTGTTGGCTGGTGAACGAGCGCGCGTTTAATTTGTTTACTGCATTGCTTGGATTTGTGCTTGTTATTCTGACAACGCTTTTGATTAACAGCATGATGGCTGCAGAGGATTCAGCCACAATGCTTATAAGTGATATGGAGGACCAGTCAAGGATTGAAGCCGTGTCAAGGCTTGCAAGAGCTGATGCAATTCAAATAGTGAATTATGGAATCAGGAGCAAAATGGAGGAATGGTTCAGCAAGAATACTTTTGAGCCAAGTGATCCAAAGACCTGGGAGGATTGGAATGCAATTGTCAAATCACTTGAAAGAAAGTTTGGCCAGCCCAGTGTTGCCGGAACGCAGAGAACCCAGCCGTTTATTCACGAGGTAACACAGCACTTGGTTGGATTGTTTGATTCTTATTCTTTTGCTTTTGAGGGTTACAGGGTGAGAGTGAAGAACAGGGAGAACTTTGAAAAAATTTTAAATCCATTGCTTGAAAAGGAAATAAGCGAGGAAAAATTATTAGAGGTTATTGACTGCGATGGCACTCCAAATGGCTGTCCAACTGGAACTCTTTACATTAATTTGAATATTGCTGATTTGAGCGATGAAGAATACGAGCAATTGCCCTTGCTGGAAATAGAGCGCTTGGAGGGAGATAAAAAAATAGTGGTAAGCGATCCATTGCTTCCAAGGAATAATTTGCGGTTTTATGTGCCTTTGAGGATTTTTAAGGCACTGGCTTATGCAAGGCAGTTCACTCATTTTGAAAAGGGAACTGGCTTCAATGAGGCAACAATAAACACTGGTCTTGATTATGGGTTTCTTTCTCCAAGGATTCATAACGAGTTTGATGCAATGGCTTTAGGCATTTGTGATTATGGTTATTGTGCTCCAAGGGAAAACCCATTGTATCCACCGAAAAAAAGGTATATTGACAACAAAGGATGTCCTACAACCGGCAGGCCGGGAAAGAATGAATTGCAATCTGTTTCAATTGATTTTGTTACAGGCAATGGGAGGAATCTGAGCTCTCTCTCGTATAACCCGGCAAGTACTGGTGATTTAAAGGAAAAACTTAAAAGGATTGCAAAGGCAAGGCTGTGTGATATTGCAGAGTACACAATTGGTTCACTTGGACAATCAGACTTTGAAGTGGAAAAGTATTCGGGCGTAATTGATGGTGGTACTGGAAACTGTCCAATTTTGAATTTTGAAAAGATAGATGTGATTCCAATTGATTCAAAGCAGGTAATTGATGACCAAATGACTGACAGTTCAAAGCCTTCAGCTGCATCACTTTCAGGAATTACTCACGCCCCAATTGTGAACAGTTTTTCGAGCTCAAATTGCCCTTATGATTTTGCCCTTGCAAGGAACCGACGCATTGGCGTTTTCCTTGAAGGCAGTGAAGTGAAATTTCCAGAACTTGTTTCAGGAAAATGCTCTGCAATGCCTGAAACTGTAACTGCTTCAAGGTGTGCTGAAATAACAGCTATAAGACTGACTCTTGGTTTCAGGGAAAAAAATGAATCGTACAAAGTAATAAGGTCAAGGGACCTTGTTTACAGGATTGGGATTACTACTAACAGGCTTACTGGTTTTAATCCAAACTATGATCAAGGTCCAGCAAATTCTTCAAGTTGTCTTTTTTCGAGTTCACCGAATTCAGGGCAGTGCAATTCACTTAATGGGTGGCAGTGTTATAATTTAATGCCAACTGATAGCTATGGGCATATTCCGCCGGGTGCAGTGCCCCATGGATGTTATCCACGCTGATTAAGAAAAGCTTATGGCCAAAAACAGCGTAAAGCATTTAAATAAGAAGTCAGTGATAATAATATCATTAAAATATATAAAAGAAATAGAGAAAAGGCCTTTTCATTGAAAATTGCACTGAATGAAAAAAAACATTATAATTAAATACTCAATTTGGGAGAAATAATAATGGTATTTAATAAAGTAAAGTTATTAAGTGAATGATATGGGTTTGGTGGATTCGCTTAAAGATTTTTACTTTAAACTTGAAGACAAATATTATGCGTTTGTTGACTGGCTTGACAAGAAACACATTCCCTATTATAAATTCGTGGACTTTGTTGAAAGCCGCGGTATTCCAAGTTTTCCGCTTTCCATTGCACTTGCCTTATTACTGGCTTTCTTTCTTTTATTTGCTGCACCAATGCTTTTTGGTTTAATGCCAGAGCAAAAAGTGCTTCTTTCAATTGAAGTTTCAGATGAAGAAAGAGAAGCAGTAAGCAGTGCAATTGTCAGGGTTTCGGCTGAAAACTTTTCAGCCAATGCGCTTACAAGCTCAACAGGAATAGCAAAAATTGAAGTTCCCGCTGGAAAAGAGCTTTCCTTAAGCGTTGAAAAGGATGGCTTTAAAAAGTATTCAAGAACAATTTCAATCAGCGAGGATTCCATTAAAAAAATCAGCCTTGAAAGGGAAAAACTCTCGCGGGAAATACTTTTCAAGAAAAGCGGTTCAAACGAACTCATTGAAGGAGAACTCACTGCAGTGTTCGAATGCTCTGAGGAAAAAGCCGGTTTCCGTGAAGAAAAAACAATTTCTCAAGGAAGAATAAAACTTGAC
This sequence comes from Candidatus Iainarchaeum sp., assembly GCA_017608575.1. Taxonomy (GTDB): domain Archaea; phylum Iainarchaeota; class Iainarchaeia; order Iainarchaeales; family DTGL01; genus JAFCFP01. The sequence goes on from JAFCFP010000029.1 coordinate 12,559, forward strand.
AATATTCCATCCAATTGCGGAACGCTTTCTGTTAAAGTGCAGGGCTATGATAAAGAAAAGCATGTTGACATAACTGAATCAATGCCTGAGGTTTTAAAAAAAAAAAAAAAAAC
>JAFCFP010000030.1 GCA_017608575.1 Candidatus Iainarchaeum sp.
TGTTGATGTTAGTTGTTCTAGTGGTTCTGTTTGTGAGCGTTATGTGCGTTATAGGAGTGTTGATGTTGCTGGTAATTCTGAGGTTGTGAGGTCTGTTTTGGTGAGGATTGATAAAGAGAATCCATCTATTTCAGCTGTTGCTCCAAGTGGCTGGCAGTCAGCTGACTTCAATATTGAAATTACTTGTTCTGATGGAAATGGCTCAGGTTGTGCTTTCACAAAATACAGGCTTGATTCAGAGAACTGGAATTCAGTGGATGGAAACATTTCAATCACAACTGACGGAAACCACTTGGTTGAATTCTATTCAAGGGATAATGTTGGGAACATTTCTCCAACTTCTTCAGTTTATGCTGCATTGGATAAAATCGCGCCAAGCACTTCATGGGATGGAAACAGTGCTTGGCAATCGAGTGATGTGAATATTCACTTAACGTGTTCTGATGGCAATGGTTCTGGTTGTTTGATTACAAGGTATAGAGTGGATGATGATAATTCAAGCAATATAAACTTTGGTGCTTGGCTGGATTATAATTCTGCTACAGGAATTATGTTTTCAACCACTGGAGATGGAAATTATGCCATTGATTTCAATTCAACTGATGTAGTCAGCCATGTGGAAAACACTAACAGGCGGTATGTATTGATTGACAAGCTTGCTCCAACAATTACAATTAACACTCCAGCGAATGGCAACAGGAATGTTATTTCTTCAACTGTGAGCTTTGATGTAAACCGCGGACTTGGAGCGCCAATTAATTTGAACAGCATTCGCGTGGACATTAATGGAACACAGAGCAGTGTTTTCAATGCGGCAACGCATTGCAGTGAAAACCATGGCTCTTACAGTTGTTCTTATACTGAAACAAGCTTTGTTGGCGGCAATGATTACAATTTGGCTGTTAGTGCAGAGGACATTCCAGGACATAAAGCGCAGGCAATTTCAATTTTCCACAAGCTAGTTGGCATTTATGTGCAGGTCAATCTGCCAAATGGCGGCGAATACTGGTCTGGAGTTAAATCAATTGACTTTAACACATACAATACTTCCAATCTGCCAATGCATGCAAAGATTGCTTATTCAAAGATTGGTGGAGAATTTACCAATATTATTGAAAGTGATTTGAGTTTGAATGATTATGCGAGCATTGCTGGATTGAATTGTGATGATTCCAATTGGAGTGATTCAACCAATTGCACTTATGATTGGAATACTGCAACAGTTAGTGATGGAGAGTACTTTATTGATTTGAATGTTTGGAATACTGCATTTGAGGAATTCCAGGATTCATCTGATGCTTTCTTTATAGTGGATAATTCTCCACCCAGCGTGTCAATTAGTGGTGTTTCAAGTGTGGATGTTTATGAGGACTTGGTTTACTTGAATTGTTCTGATTCAGTGAGTGGCTGCATTTCTGAGAAAAAATATTATTATGCACCAACGCAGAGCTGTTCTTCCAGCAAGGCTGATTATGTTTATTCAACCACTGAAAGCACTCTTTTAATAGGTGACGCGCACACGGATTACCTTTGCGTTTGGTTTGAGAACAATGCTGGTTTGAGTAGCGCGGCAGTTTCCACTCAATTGCATGTTGATCCAACATTGTTTGTTTTATCAAAGGGTTCAGCTGAAACACAGTTAGTGGCTACAGCTGATTTGAATGACGTTTGCAATTTCAGGTTTGTGGATACAAATATAACAATTGATTGCCCACACCAAACAAAAATAAAAATTAGAGCGCGTGGAAAGGATTTCAATAGGGCGTTTATTAGTGAGCCAAGCGTGTTCATTTCTCCGCCAAAGGACATAAAAGTGGTATTGGAAGCAGATATTACTTCTTTCAATGACCCGAATTATTTCATTAAATTCTATAATGATTCACGGACTATTACAAGCCAGGGGAATGAAGAGAATTACCCGGTTACAGTTGTAGAGGAGAGATTGATTCCATTGCTTACTACTGATGGCCATTTGGAGATAGGAACGCTTGTAATAAAGATTCCAAGAAAGGCAAGCTGATTTTTTCAAAACCCAGCTATTTTGAGGGCGCCTAAATAGATTACTATTGAAGTGCTTAAAAGAATCAGTGAATGCTTTATTCCGGCAATTGCGTTGTTTTCAGAGATTTTTCCAATCATTGGACCAGCGAAAATGCTTTGCACTATTAACAGGTTAAGAAAATGTGCTGAAAAATCAATTTCTGGTGTTGTATTGTCAGTTGTTACAGCGGAAAAATCCCCTTTAAGCATTTCGGGTGTTATTTTGACTCCTGATTCAAGCATTGTTGGCACAAAGAATGTTTGAATTACTACAATGAGCAATACAAAAATGTAAAACATTAAATAGGCATTGAACAATGTTGACATTGTCCTTGCCGAGCGTTGCTTTTTGAGTCTTTCAATTTTGTCCACGTATTTTGCGCTTGTAATGAACACTTTCATAAAGTTTCCACCAGCTCTCAGTGTCTGGTTTATTACAAGTATGATTTTTCTTATAAGCGGGCTTTTTATGCCGCCAAATGTTAATTGCATTGCTTTTTCAAAAGGAATTCCAATTTTTACTTTTGCAGCAAGCCTTTTTACATAAAGTGTAAGCGGCCCATAATCGTTTTTTGCAGTGATTTGCAGTGCATCAGAAATGTTTACTCCTGCTTGCAGTAAATCCTTTAAATCATCCAAGAAAACCCTGAAGTTTTCTTCCAATCCTTTTACCAGTGCGTTCTTTAAATAGTATCCGGCAAGCGGGGGACCGGCAAGTAAAAGGAAAGAAATTGCTATAAGGTTTGTTCCAAGGAAAAAAATAAGGGATAGGAAGAATGCAGCGATGCCTATTAAAATGAATTTTCCATAGTATTTTATTATTGCATTCATTCAATCACTCCGTACTAAGCATGTGCATTATTAAAATAAAGCAAACATTTGCAATTGGAATTACCCCAAAGATTCCAATGTTTAACAATTCATCAACACTCAATCCCATGAAGCCACCGCTTCCAATCCATCCAAGTAACACTACTACAAAGAAGAAAAATATTGGTGCAGCAATCATTATAATGCTGTAAATTTCACCCAATGTTTCAGCTCTTTCAGCCGCTTTTTCAAGGGCAAGAGAATATTCAAAATAGGCATTGTCTGCTCTTTTTGCCATGAATTCTTTTAAGTCACCGCCGCTTTTCACTGTTGTGTTTAACTCTTTTAGAAATGTTTTAAAGGATTGAGAGGGAGTTATTTCGATTGTTTTATTTATTGCTTTTCCAAATGAGAGCCCTAATTGGTGCATGAATCTTTGAAGTTTGGCGCATTCCTTTCCCAAGCGCGGATAGTCTGGATTTCCTGCAATTGATTCAAACATTAAATGAGGGGGTGCTCCGGCTTCGCTTACAGTGGACATTGTAAGTATTGCAAGTGGCAGATTTGCATCAATTTGTTTCTTTTTTTTTGAAAGATCCCAAGTGGGCCAGAAAAGCGCAAAAATTATTACTCCGATTGGAATAAACAAGGGCAAAAGCCAGAGAATTTTTATTTCAATTATTTTGTAATGGAAAAGGAGGAAAACAGCAATAAATACAACAATGCTTAAGAGAACCGCGCTTGTTATGGCGAGCCCTATATAGCGCCCAACACTGTAAGGGTAGTCCACATTTGTGAGCCTTTTTCTAAGTGAATCTATTTCAATGTTTTTCGTGATTCTTCCAAAGCTTCTATCGCTTATCCAGTAAAGAATTTTAAGAATGCTTTCTTTCAGCATTGCGGTATTCCTCCAAAGCAGAGGCAAACTGTCGGTAATCCATTTTTCCCTTTTTAGCCAATTCGGCAAGGAATTTTGTTCTCTTGTTTATTCTCTCCTCGAGTTTTTTTAATGGAATGTTGTATTCAAGGGAAATCTGTTTTAATAAAATGCTTCTTTGCGTTAATGGATAATATTCTGCTCCGAGTTCGCCGAGTTTTATTCCATTTTTCCCTTTTAGTTCTTCATGGCCAATGTCCAATAGGTTGTTATATTCAAGCCTTTGCTCTTTTACATTGTATCTTTTTATTTCAGCAACGCTTCTCAGGCGCCTTTTTATTTCTTCTTCGCCTGTAAAGCCAAGGTTTATTATTACATCAACGGATTCCAGTAATGAAGGGTAAAGGTTTATCGGCGGAGTGGTAAGCCTGCTTACAACATCATCAACAGATCGTGCGTGAAATGTTGCAAGCGCGCAGTGCCCTGAAGCCATTCCCTGAAACAATACAAATGTTTCACGTCCTCGCACTTCTCCCACTATTAAATAGTCCGGCCTTTGCCTGAAGGATTCTTTTATTAGCCGGGTCATATCAATTTCTCCAAAGCGTTTTCCTGTTGAGTCAGGTGGTCCAAAGCCATGCCTTGCAACTTGTGGTAGCCAGTTTTCATGCATTATGTTCAGTTCTCTTGTGTCCTCAATTGATACAACCCTGTTAGCATAAGGGATAAACATTGCCAGTGCATTCAAAATTGTTGTTTTACCGCTTGCTGTTGGACCGGTTATAAGTATTGATTTTTTGAATTCAAGGACTGTCCACAGATAGGCAAATATTTTTGGATCAACTGTTCCATTCCTTATGAGGTCTGCTGGTGTGTGTGGTTGGTCTGGGAAAAGCCTTATTGTAAAACTTGGACCTTTTGTTGAAACACTTGATGTTAGCACAGCGTTTACCCTGCTTCCGTCTGGCAAAACAGAGTCAACAAGGGGTGAAGCATAAGAAACATATGTTTTTGAAAGCTGGGCGATTTTGATTATGAAATCTTCCAGCTCTTCCTGAGTGTTAAAGGAAATGTTTGTTGGCAAATGGCCTTCTTTTTGGTGGATTACATAAACAGGAATCTTAATTCCATCGCATTCAATGTCTTCTATTAATGGATCGTGCATTAATGGTTCAATTCTATCCAATCCAAGTAGGTCCCTTGACAAAAAATACATTAATTTGTGTCTTTGCTTGTTTGTCATGTTTATTTTTTTCTTTGTTATTATTTCATCCACTTTTGCAAACATTTTTTCCCTGCTCAGTTCCTCTATGGTTAGCACGTTCACTAATTCGTTTTTTATTAATTCAACGGTTTTCTTTTCTTCCTCTGAAATGTCTGGTTCAATCACATAATACGTTTTTTGTCCTTTTTTGTCCCTTAAAACTTTTCCATAGGCATAACCGGGAATCAGTGTTATGAGTCCTTTTTCTTTTTTCATCCCTATTTCTTCTTTTTTTCCTTCAGCGAAGAGTTCGTCTTTTAAGGAGAGGATTGTTTTGTCTCTTATTTTTAGCCCTCTTTCAGTCAAGGCATATTCCTTTTTTGTAATTCCTTCTGTTAGACCGGAATCAGTGGCAAAAACTGGCACATTGAATGCTTCCCTTACGCTTTCGGTTGTTACAGGGCTTTTTATGAATTTTTCTGCCAGTGGAGAAATTGCTTTAATTGAACTTGCTTTTTTTATTGCCTCGTTTAGTTTTGTGGAAAAAGCTCCAAGCAATGGTTTTTGTGTGGATTTTGGTGCTTTTCTGGTTTCTTCTTCAATGAAAAGTGATTTTATTTTTTCCAGTGGGCTTGTGCCGCCTCGCACTGGCGGGATTTCTGCACCGGTTACAGGTTTTAGAATGCTTGTTTCTTTCTTTTGAATAGTGGGCTTTTTTTCCTTTTTTTTTGCAGCAATGAATTTTGTGCTTAACTGCATTCTTTTTTTTACTTTGTTGAAGGAGTTGAACGCATCTATAAACAAGCGGAGCATTTCGCTGTCTATTTCTTTTTTTGAGTGAAGGTTTTTGGATTGAATTTCTTTCAATAAGTGGCGGTTTATTTGCCTGTCAATCTTGCTTTTGTTGAAGTCTTTGCCCATGTCTTTTAGTTTTATTTCTTGACCATATTTTTTTTCCTTTCTTATTTTTTCAAGAAGGATTTCTTCTCTGAGTATTTTTCTTATGCGGGCAAGCTCTATTTCCAGTTCATCCAATGATTCAATGGATTCATTCATTTTTTCAGCTCCGTTATTATTGCAAGCCCTTCTTTTTCGGCTCTTTTGCCGATTTCTTTCCGGATTCTTTCCATTTCGCTGTCGATTAATATTATTTTTGCTCTTAGTTCGGAGAGAATTTTTTTTCTTTTTTCTTTCATTGCAATTATTTGAATGTTTCTTTTTTCTTTTTCTTTTTCAAATTGCTGTTTTGTGAGTTCGCCGCGGTTTTTCATAAGGCTTATTTGGAGTAATTCTCTTTCAAGGTTCGCTTTTTCGTTGTCTGCTTTTCTCGCTTCTTCTATTAGTGTAAAACACTTGTCAATGCTTTTCAATGCAATAGAGAAATCCATTTATCCACCCCAGCTCGCGTGGTCAACATAAATTCTCACAAAATCCATTCCCGTTTCAAGCACGAAGTGCAGTTGGTAGTTGTACTGCATTGTGCCAGCCACTTTTCTGTGTACATAAGCAATTATTTCGCCTCTGCCTATTTTGTAACCACTCATGTTTTTGCCGAATGCAGTGTAAACATTTACGTCTTCGTTTTGTGCGTTGTCCATGTAAAAGTCGATTTTTGCATTCAGGTCTTTGTTGTAATCAAGGGCTCGCATTTTTACCACTAAGTTTTTTAGTTTCATTTGAGTGTTTGTGTCAAGTTTTTTTACAGCAAAGTAAACATGGTCGTTCCGCATTAATAAAACGTTTTCATCGCCTATTTGTGCATTGATTGCATCCATGTCAGCATGCGCTGCGATGAAATAATTCCCTTCTTTTTTTTTGTATCTTGGCGAAACAATTTTGGCGGTTGTTTCAGTTGCAATGCTTAATGAATCAGTGTCTTTGTCTATTACCAGTTCGTCACCGCTTATTGTTATTGTTATGTCTCTGCTTGAGCCCTGTCCTTCTGTGGCAACAATTGATATTATTTTGTCAAGGTCTTTCATTAATTCTTGGGTTTTTCTTATTTCGCCAACTTGTTGCAGTTCTTGGAGGGCTGGAGTGGCTGCATTTAGTACTATTGTGAGCACTATAAGGCTTATGAGTGTATAAAGAATCATGCTAATTATAGGGGTTTGTCCGTGTTGTCCCATTTAATCACATCCGTGCCACTTATTACCTCTACATAGAACTGGAATGCTTCTTTTTTGGGCGTTCTGAGCTTGAAGGTTTTTCCACAAAAAGTAATGTTGTAGTTGTTTTTAAGGGTTTGCTTGGAAACAATGGCTGAACTTCCATCAGGGATTGGTCCAAGGTTTACTCGGCTATTGGAGTAATTGCAGTCCTGTCCCCAAAAATTTCCAAAAACAAAGTTTTGGCCATCCTGCAGTGAGCCAATGAACACGATTTTAAGTGTTTGTTTTTTTTCATGGGCGAATTCCCTTAATGCAAGCGCTGTTTTCACCAGTGTGTGATTTGTGTCCTCTCCATATAACCCGTTTAAGTAAGCAACAGGCATTTCCACTTTTACGTTTTCCATTAAAAAATTTGTTTTGTGTGGATTAATGATGGCTGTTTTTATTAGGAAACCGAATGCCAGAATCATTGCACTAATCATTACCGCTGTTGCAATATATGTTTGGCCTTTTTTGTCCAATTCAATCACCTGTTTCAAACACCCAAAAATAAACCTTTATTTTTTTTAGAGAAAACTGGTAAGTGTTTCCATCCATTAAATACGAGACAAGAGTGTAGTTTGCAGTGCTTGGCTTGGTTCCATAGCATGTATTGTTTTCATCGCACACTTCCACTGAAAACGGTTCATTAATGTAGTCATCCATGTATTTTTGAAGGTTTGTTGCTTTGCTGTTTGAATCAGTGCCTGTTACAAGCGTTCTGAAATCATTTATGTGCACTAAGGACAGCACTGAGTTTTCCTGTCTTTCACGGAGTATTGAGTATTTTTCCCTTGGTAGAATCAATGGCCTTGTCACTGCCAACAGCACCAGTAAAATCATCATTGAAGCAATAACTGCTTCGAATGTTTTAATTATTTGAATCCCCTCTTTCTGATTATTAAAAAGGCAATTGCAATGAATGCTATGATGAAAACAATTGCCAGTGGGTTTATGCCGCGGTAAGGAATCACAATTTTTTTAGCGTCTTCAATTGAGGCAACGGGCACAGGCAAATAGAATTCATTCATTAAATTGGAATAAAGCTGTCTTGCTTTTGTTTCATCCATTAATTTTTTTGGAGCATACTTGAACTCAATTGATTCTCCTGCGTTGAGTTCTGGCACAGTGAACATTATTGCTGGGTCTTCAAGTATTACTTTAAATATTGTGTTTGATTTTATTTCGCTTGATTTTTGTGCTAGTGATTTTGGAATTATTTCAACTATTTTTATTCCTTCAAGTTTTTCATTGGAGGGGTTTTTGATTGTCAAAAAGCTCACTATTTGGAAGTGCTTTCCCTGTTGGTCCTGCATTTCTATTAATTCTGTTCTTCTTGAAAAGGAAAGCTTGTTCCATAGAGATTGCGAGGATTTAAGGGCTTCACCGCTCAAGTATTCCTTTAATGCATTTCCAAACACGAGCTTGTTTTTTTCATAGTCTATTTCTTGGATTTTTTCTTTTTTTATTACTGGCTTGTTTTCTTCAAGCCATTCGACTGCTTTGTTTAAATTGTTTATTTTCTCCAGCGAACCATTGAAGTCTCCCTTGTTGTATTCTTCTTTTGCTTTATTGTATTGGCTTAGTGCTTCGCTGTATTTTTCACTGAATTCATTTGTCGGTGGCAAAAACCATTCAATGAGTTCGTTGTAGATTGATTTAATTTTTTCTTTTTTTTCAGCTGCTTCGGTTAATTCCTTTAATACTCCGCGTGGTAGTTTTATTAGTTGGATTTTTTGCCTTTTGTTTCCTGCAAGATCTACTGCTTCAGCCATTATTCCAATGTTCAAGTCAGGGATTTTTGAAAGATTAAAATCATACAATGCGGCAAGATTGTTTGGTGTAATGTTGAACTCTTTTAAGAGTTCCCATTTGTTTTTGTTTTTGTAATAAAACCTTGCCTTTTTTGTATCCTTGTTGAATTCTGCAGTAATTTTTAGCATTTCTTCCTTGAATTGATTCAAGTCAAGGGATTTTATTAATGGTTTTACTGAATCGACAAAAAAGGAAGCGTTTGCTTCACTGTTCAAGTCAAGGGTATCAATTGCTTGAATGTGTACTTTTGCATTTCCATCAAACCCATTGATTACACTATATTCTGCAGTGAAAGCACTCTTGGAACCAGTAAAATTCAAGTCAACACGGTTGGCGTCATTTTGTTGAATCCATCCATTAATGCTTTTCAGTTCAGTGCTTGATGAAACGCTTATTGTCAGCTTTGAATCCCTTCCAAAGTAAAGTAGGCCGTTTACATCTTTTCCGCCGGAAAGTGAGATTGATAAAATAGGAATGCTTAAATCGCTTGCTTGGCATTTTTCTTCACTGAAATCGGAATAGTTTCCCGCTAAATCAACTGCTCTTATTTTAAAACAGTATTTTCCCCGCTTGGAATAAGAAAAAGCATAATTTGTGTCAGTTGTTTTTATTTTTGGAGAAAAGTTTGTAACACTTGCATCCTTTTCATAATACAAGTAATAATAGCTGACTCCACTGCCTGAATCTGTGCTGGTATTCCATTTAATATTAATTTTTTTGGTGTTTTCATTGAGTGTTGTTGTTATGTTGGTTGGAGCGCTTGGTGAAACAACATCAACAAACACGCTTCTTGAAACCTTTACATTATTGTCAGCATTGTCAAAAACCCAAACATAAAGCGTTTTGTTTCCATCGCTTGTAGTGCAATAAGGTGCTGCTTTTAAATTAAAACTCGTTATTGGAAAAGAACTAAAGCCATTGCTGTAATTAACATCATTGCAGCTTAGCCTTACAGAAGCAATATCCGAACCACTTATGTTAATGCTTGGCATTGAAGAGTTAACATAGTATGCAAGGCTTACATTAATGTCTGTTGGAGGCGTAACATCCTCTACTTTAACACTTGCATTGTTTGAAATATTTGAAATATTGCCAGCGCCATCAATTGCTCTCACTACATAGTAAAGTGTTTCTCCTTCGAATGAGCTTCCAGGCGAATCAGTGTAAGTCATGAAATCTGACGGGCTAATTGTTGCAATTTTTTTTGACTGGGTGGCAGTTGAATTTGAAAGCGTTGAAGTGCTCCTGTACAAATAATAGGCTGTTACGCCAGAGCCAATATCTGTTGTGGCACTAAAACTTATATTGATGTCATTTGTGTCACTTATTGGCTTTGCGTTTAAATCACTTACAGCTGTCGGTGCGTTTAAGTCAATTGAGAACTGCCAGTGAAAGTTTCCATCGTTTCCAACATTGTCCAATGCATTAATGTTTACATCAATTGTTGTGCCGGAAAGGTTTGAGTCAGGTGTGTAAGTGAGCCTGTAGCCATTGGTTATTGCAGTGCGTGAATAGTTTGCATCAGGCACAAGGCTTGAATTCACATACAATGCAATAGTTGTAGCGTTTACTCCTGAAGCATAGTCAAGAACATCCGCACTAATTGTTGGCTTTTGGCTTCTAACATAGTTTGCTGGGCTTTTTGATGAAAGCACTGGCTCATTAACATCAATTGCAAGCTTTGTGAAAGAGTTTTTTGATTCAGTGTTGCCTGCTCTGTCAGTGAATGTTGCAACCAAGTAAACCTTGCCATTGCTGCTTTTGGCGCCAGCGCTTACATTATATGTTCCACCGTATGTTCCATCGCCGGCAGCACCATCTCCATGCAAGCCATCATCAAAAAGGTTTTGATCTGTTATTGTTGAACCAATGCTGTAGGTTACATTGCAGTCGGTTTCTCCAATTGCAATAACTGTTAAAGTGTCTCCTGGTCCAAGCAATGAATTGGAGTCAATTGAATTGGCATCGTGCCATACCGACACAATGTTCACGTCAGTGTCAAGTATTATTGTGTCGGATTTTGTGTTCTGTGTGTTGGTGTCAATGTTCCATATTTTTGCATAAACTGTTTTAGTGCCATCTCCTGCACTGCAGCCAGCACTTGTTTCAAGGTTGAATGAAGTGGTTGTTGAATAATCAATCCATGCACTCCAAGTGGAATTATCACATGAAAAACTCATTTTGTTTACATCATTTGCTGAAATGTAAAGCGTTACACTGGCTGAATTGGTGTAATTTGCATCCTGGTTTATGTTAAAGTCATTGAATTGAATGCAATGAATTCCCTGCAATAACAGTAGGAAAAAAAAGCCCAATACAACTTTCCCGAACGCTTTCATTCAAACCAATATATGAATGTATTTTATATTATTAAAACTTTATATTGGTTTGAATTACTGGCTTGCTTTCTTTTTTGACATTTTAAGAATATCGCTTTGCTCTTTTATTTTTAATTCAAACCATTGCTTGCTGTAAAGTTCACAGTGCTTTTCTGTTCCAATCAAATAGCATGGCAATTCTTTCTGTTTAAATCCAAGGGCTTCCACTTTTTGTGGTTCTAAGTCAGCATCAATTACTGTGAGCTTGAACAATGGCCCTATTTTTGGGTCTTCAAGCAGTTCACTGAGCGTTTGTTGAATGTATAAAGTGTTTGAATCAAAGCTTTTTCCAACAAGTATTACGTTTAGTTTTTGCGAAGAAGTGCCTTGTGTTTGGTTGTTTGGTTGCATTGAAAGGAATTGAAGGGCAATGAATGCAATTATTGCAATAACAATTACTGCAATTAATCCTTTTGCTAATGGAGTCAGTTTTGCCATTTTTGATTCACCATTAAGAGCAATCAGTTGTTGAATCGTTCACTTCAGCGCATTCAACAGATTGCACTTTTACTTTTGCTGGCGTAAAAAGCGCGTTTCCATCAATTGTTACTGTTTGGCCTGCAAGAATGTTTTTGTCTGATTTCACTTGTGTTGCGCTTCCATTGGAGTATTGAACATTCACCCAAAAAGAACTTAAATCCTTTGAACCAGTGTTTTCAACTTTTAATTCAACTTTTTGAAGGCTTGCAGTGTAATTACAGGAAGTTATTTTAATGCCACCTTCACTACAGTAAACCAAGTCCTTTGCAGTGGTTGTTGCCGTATTTGTTCTTTGAGTCCAGTACTCGTTCATAAAACCCCATACAATTGCAGCTAAAGATACTGCCATGAGCATTAAAATAACGCTTGAAACAAGCGGGCTCACTCCTTTATAGCCAATCATCATTGCCTTTTTTTCACCGTTTTTTGGCTTTTAAAAAAAATAAAAAAAATTTAAGAAGTGCAGCTTGTGGTTGAGTCTTTTACTCCTGAGCATGAATAGGATTGTACTTTTACTTTGGTTGGCGTGCTTGTGGCTGTGCCAGCAATTCTCACAAAGCCAGCTCTTAGCAAGTCATTGTTGTCTCTTGTTTGGCTTCCTGTTCCGTCTGAGTATTGGACGTTTACCCAGAAATCGTTTATGTCCACTGAGCCAGTGTTTTCAAGCTTTATTAGCACAATGTTTGCATCTGCCAGGTAAGTGCATGATGTTATTTTGAATGATGCTTTGCTGCAGTCTGTTAGTTCTGTTGATGTTGTTGCTGCTTGGCTTGTTTGTTTTGTTGTGAATTCTTGCATGAATCCCCATACT
>JAFCFP010000031.1 GCA_017608575.1 Candidatus Iainarchaeum sp.
TATATTGAAAAAAATGAACCGAGCTTATTCAGTGAAAGAATTCAAAGAATTGGTTTTTGCTTTGCGGGCTTTTGATTCAGAATTTTCAATTGCCACTGACATAATTGCTGGTTTTCCTTCAGAGTCAGAGCGTGATTTTGAAAAAAGCGTTTCTTTGCTTTGTGAAATTGAACCAGATATAGTGAACATTTCTGCTTTTGGAAAGAGGCCTTTTGCTAAAGCGAATGATTTTCCAAAACAAATTGATTCCTGCACTAAAAAAGAGCGCACTAAAAAGCTAAGCTCTCTTGTAAAAAAAATTGGTCTTGAGAGAAATAAGCGTTTAATTGGAAGCATTCAACGCATTCTTGTTTCAGAGCCCGGCCAAAAAGGCGGTTTTGTTGGTCGCACTAATTCCTACAAACCGGTTGTAGTACAAAATGATTTGCGCGGGCAATTTGCTCAAGCAAAAATAACAAGAGCTTTTCCAACCTTTCTCGAAGGCGAATTATTGCAACGAAACCAATTTAAACAATGAACGCATTAATTTAAGCGGTGTGAAATGAAGAAAGCATTCCTGTTCATTGCATTGTTTTTCCTTACACTCAGGCACCCATTACTGCTTTGAGTGTGAAGCAGGATTCTGGAAGGGTGAGTGTTGCAGTTAAATGCACTCATGACTGGAAGCAAAATTAGGTTTTTATTTCCTTTTGTGTTTAATTCTTTTGGTTCAAAATGTTGTTTGAAAAATGCCTTCACGAGTATGTTTCAAATTTTCGCTTGGCGTTGTTGTTTGGATTGTTATTGGTGTTTGTGCCATTGTTGGCCTATTTTCCCAACATTCAGTTTTCTTTTGGAACTCTTTCAATAGAGTACGCTGTTGCGCCTGTTGCTTTTATTGTGGTTGAATTTGCAATAATTGCATTATTTTTTGCTTTTTTTTCCTTTTTTGTATCGCTTGTTGTTCTGGCAGTTCGTAAGGATTTAAGCAAAATAAGGATTGAATTTTATTTAAGTGAAATGCTCAAAAGGTTTGCATTAAAGGTTTTTATTTTTCTTTTCTTTTATTCATTGTTCTTGTTTTTAATCGGCTTGTTTTTGTCTCTCGCAGGCTTTAACCTGATTGCAGTGAATGCTGTTTTGTTCTTGTTGAGCATTCCTTTCCTTTTTGTGCCACAGGCAATAGTAATAGATGAAGTTCCTCTGCGGGAAGCAGTAATTGAAAGCATTGATTTTTGTTGGAAGAATTTTCGTTCAGTGCTTTTTGTGTTTTTTGTTGGTTCAACGTTAGTGGCAATTACACTGCTTTTTTCATTTGCTGTTGATCTTTTTTCAGTGAGGCTTCTTGCTGGAAGATATGTCGCAATGCTTGTTTCAATGATTTTCATTGTTCCATTCATGGAGATACTGAAAACATATGTTTACATGCTCAAATTTGACTTGATTAAAAGAAGTGAAATGGCAAGCGCCACACACAAAGTACGCAATTCTAAAAATTTTTCCAGAAAAAAGCAAAAACCCAAATAGTTCAATTTGAAAAGCAAATTTTTTATATGTTTTTGATTAATATACTTAATAGTTTTTTTTGGGGGTTTTTAAATGATTGTTTCATTGGATAAGATTGATTACCAAATTGTTAAAAGATTGAGTGAGGATGGCCGCACTAGTTATAGGGCGATTGCAAAGGAAACAGATTTAACGGATGTAGCAATAAAAAAGCGTGTTGACTCCCTTAAAAGAAAAGGGGTTATTTCATCCATTAACGCTGAAATAAACCTTGAAGTTTTGGGCTTTGAAAAGCCTGTTTTTGTCCAAATCCGCAGCGATATGTCAAAGAACAAGGACCTAATAAAGCGGATTGAATCGCTTGATTATGTAACTGAATTGTATCATGTGTTAGGTGAATATAATTTGCTTGCAAAACTTGTATTGCCTGATTTGAGTTCAGCTGAAGAATTCATCAACAGGCTTGGCTCTTTGGATGGAGTGCTTGACATTAAAACATTGGTGGTTTTGCGAAGAACCAAAAAAACCAATTCCCTGCCAGCTTCAGTCCTTCAAAAAAAGCTTTAGTATTCTTTTTTCTTTGTTGCAACAAACACTATCATGGAAATAAATATGCTGAGAATTATTGCAAGGTAGACTATTTTTACAACGCTTTGAGCTGCTCCTAAATTGAATCCTGGAATGCTGCCACCAACCACTAAAAGCAATGGCGCTAGGGCTGCTGGAGCCATTCCCTTTGGGCTTATAAGCGAAAGACGCATTCTTTCCCTAAAATTAAGCCCAGTGCGAAAGGTTATTGCCCACACGCTTACCATTCTTGCAGCAAATATGGCAAAAATTACTGTGAGCACTTCGGCTCTTGTAATTTGCATTGCTGTGAGTTTTTCTATTGTGAAAGTCATTCCAAGCATTACAAACACAAATGTAGTGAAAAGAAAGGCCATTTCTTTATTGAATTTAAGGAATGATTTTTTTTCCTGTGATTTGTGAGAGTTCAATAAAATGCTTGTAATGCCAACTGCCAAAATTCCCGAACCAAAAAAGTTTTCCGCTATTGCATAAACACCTATGGCAATCATTAAGCCGGCGAGTTCTTCGTTTTTTCCCTTCAAGTAATTCAACAATGCTTGTCCAAAGAAAAAGCCAAGCAATCCAACAATTAAGCCAACTCCAACCAAGAGAATGAATTGAATGAAGTAAACAGGCAAGCTGAAAAGGCTTTCAAAGCTTCCCACGTGCCTTGCGCTGTTTACAAGAAAGTCAAGGATTATTATGGGAAGTATTACTGTTAATGGTTGGTTCATTATTGATTCGCTGTTCAGTATTGATTGTATTTTGTCTGGTTTTTTGCTTAAAACAGATGAAATTGCTGCCGGGTCAGTGCCTCCAAGGATTGCCCCCATAAATGCAGCTATTAGCAATGGCAATCCAAGCACAAAATATCCAAGCCCTGCAATGATTGTAACAGTCAAAATCACTCCAAGGGAAGCCAATGGCAATACAATGCTTGACTCTTTTTTCAAAGTGCTGATTTTCAAATAAAAGCCATTAGAAAAAACAACGATTATTAATGCAAGCACTCTAATCAAATCAGGCAGGAATCCCAGGTAGTCAATTCTGAGCACTCCGATTGAGGCAAAAAGTGTTCCACTAATAATCAATGCTACGATTGTTGGAAATTTGAATTTTTCGCATGCAATTTTAAGAAACAAACCAACAGCAATAATTATTACTAGCTGGTTTAACACTGCAAGAGTGCTTATTCCTGCTGTTAAAGGCTGCATACTTAAACAATACATCTATTGTTTTTATTCTTTTTCATGCCATTCATATGTGTTTAGCATTCGGATGGAATAAAATGATTCTAATTATTGCAGAAAAGGCCATTGCTGGCAGAAGGATTGCTTCGCTGCTTGCAGATTCAGCCATAAAAGAGCATCGTTCCCATAATGCTCCTTTTTTTGAGTTTACCAAGAATGGCAAAGAGCACATTGTTGTGCCATTGCGTGGTCATATTTTTAATGTTGATTTTCCAAAAAATTTTGCTCCATGGATTGGCACTGATTTGAAAAAACTGGTCAATGCACGCATTGAATACATTGAAGTGGAAAAAGGAATCATTGCCCTGCTTAAAGAATTCGCTTCCAAAGCTGAAATGGTTGTAATGGCAACTGATTCCGACCGCGAGGGAGAAAGCATTGCCCTTGAAGCACTTGAATGCCTTAAAGAAAAGAATAAATCGCTTGAGGTGAAAAGGGCAAATTTTTCAGCAATAACAAAGGAAGACATTGAAAGGGCTTTTTCCAGGCTTGGAGCGCTTGATTTGAATTTTGCTGATTCAGCCAATGCTCGTAGGGAAATAGATCTTGTGTGGGGTGCAGTGCTCACAAGATTTCTTTCACTTGTTTCAGGCAGGCTTGGAAAACAGTTTTTGTCAGCTGGCAGAGTGCAGAGTCCAACGCTTGCATTAATAGTGGACAGAGAAAAGGAAATTATTGCCTTTAAGGCAAAGCCTTACTGGGAAATACAAGCGGAATTTAAAAAGGAAAAAAAGTTCACTGCAATACACAAACTTGGCAGGATTTGGGAGAAGGAAAAAGCACTCAAAATAATGGAAAAAAAAGACTCTCATGGAATTGTTGCAAAGGTAAAAAAACAGGAAAAAGAAATACAAAAACCCTTGCCTTTTAATACAACCGAGTTTTTGCGGGCAGCTGCCGGAATTGGTTTTTCTGTTGGAAGAGCAATGAGTATTGCTGAGAATTTATACCAGCGCGGGATAATAAGTTATCCCAGAACTGACAACACAGTGTATCCAGCTTCACTGGATTTTAAAAAGATTTTGAACTCTTTGCTCACTGTTGGAAAATTTTTCAATGATGTTAAAAAAATTCTTTCCCAGAAAAAAATAATCCCATCGCGGGGCAAAAAGGCAACAAAGGACCATCCACCAATTCATCCAGTGTCAGTGCCCAAAGAGGAATTGAGCACTGAACAATGGCGGATTTATGAGCTCGTGTGCAGGCGTTTTTTTGCCACTCTTTCAGAGCCAGCGATTGTTGAATCCATGAGTGTGGAAATATTAATGAACGGAGAGCCCTTTATTGCACGCGGCCAGCGCTTTATTAAAAAGGGCTGGAAGGAATTCTATCCCTATCTTAAATCCGTTGAAGTAGTTCTTCCAGAGTTAAGTGAAGGCGACAGGGTAAAGCTTTTAAGGCTTGAATTGCTTGAAAAGGAAACAAAGCCGCCGGCGCGTTATTCTCAGGGCTCGCTCATAAAACTCATGGAAAAAAACAACCTGGGAACAAAATCCACAAGGCATGAAACAATCCAAAAACTCTATTCAAGGAGGTATATTTCGGGAAGAAAAGCAATCACTCCAAACAGGATTGCTTTTGCAGTGATTGATTCCCTGGAAAAATATGATGGCATTATAATAAAGCCAAAAATGACTGCAGAGCTTGAAAGGGAAATGGATTTAATTGCTGCTGGAAAGAAGAAAAAACCAGAAGTGGTGAATGATTCAAGAAAAATGCTGACCAAGGCAATTGCTGTGCTCATGGAAAAAAAGGACAAAATCGGTTCTGCTTTGAGGGAGGCTTTGAGGCAGGACAATCAGTTTTTTTCCTGCACCCGCAAGGAATGTGATGGATTGCTTGTAATGCGTAGGAGTTCTTTTTCAAAAAAGCGTTTTCTTGGATGCAGTAATTATCCTGAGTGCACTGTAACTTATCCCTTGCCTCAAAATGGTTCTGTTAAAAGGACTGATAAGGAGTGTCCTTATTGTGGCAAGCCAATGATTCGTGTGAGTGGAAGGCGTTATTCTTTTGAAATGTGTATTGATCCAAATTGTAAGAGTAAGGATAAATGGAAAAAAAAGAACAATAAAAAGGAGTAAAAAAAATGAAGTGGTTTTTGTTTTTTGTTGCTTTTTTTGTGTTGTTGGCTGGTTGTCTTGAAAAGCCTGTTATTTCTTTTCCTCAAGGCGTTAAAGAGATTGATTCCATTTGGATTGACGCGGGTGTTTCCAATAAAGAAATAACAGCAACAAAATCACTCTTTTTTACTGCAAAGCAGGATGCTGTTTTTGGGAATAAATTGAACAGGGTTGAATCAAAGCTTAAGGCTTTTGAGGATAGCCTTTCACAGTACAGTGAGTCAGCAGACCTAGCAGCCTTGAAGCATTACACTCAATTGAATCTTTTGCTGGTTTCTTTTTTGAGGCAAATGAATGCATTCAAGGCAATGAATCCATTGCAAAAAATAGATTCCGTTAAGTCAATTCTTGAAAGCAGTGATGTAAATGCTTTGCAGTTGAGACAAGAGCTTTCATCTGATGGTTTGGTTGCGGAAGCAAAAAAGGCACTGCTTTCTGGAATGCATTTGAAGCAAGAGGTTGCTTCTTTTAAGGCAATGCATTCTTTTGAAATTGGTTCAAGGTTTGATGTTGATGAAGATGAATTGGCAAAAATAACAGCCATAGCCGAACAGTTGGAATTTTTGAGGAATGCGGCAGAGCTTCAGTGTCAGGCAATTGAATGGTTTTCTTCTTTTAATTCGGTTTTGGATGGCGGAGTGGATTGCTCTGAATTGGACAAGGTTTCGTCCCTTGTTTCAGAGGCTGAATTGATTTCATCGCGTTTTAGTGCTCTGGCGAGGGATTATAATAATGAATCCCTTAAAGGCAGGGTTGCTGAACTGGATTCGGCTTTTTCTGATTTAAAATCAATGGAGTTACAGCTTGGAAGGTCGTGCAAATAGCGTGCCTGCCAACATTGCCAAAAAAGTAGGTGAAAGAAGAGGGACCTTTTTTTTTTTTTTTTTTTTAGCATGGTGAGCCTGTCCCTCTTCTTATTTTGTTCTATTGTCACTTACTGGAGCAAATCCCTCCTGTGTGTTTTGGCATTATAAATAACGTCCAACTTATATAAAACAATTTCCCTGTTTAAAGTGTGCAAAAAGAACAATTTATATTCTTTTTTCTATACCAAATGTGGTGTAGTGGTGGTTTTTAGTGTCCTTAAAGATGAGTTTGTTTGATGAAACGCGCGTTAAAATACTTGATGCTCTCACTAAAAAAAACGCAGTAAAGCCGAATTTGAGGCAGATAAAGAACATTACTGGCTTTCACAAGGCAACTGTTAAGAGTTCTCTTAATTTTCTTGAAAGCAGAGGGCTTGTCACTGGTTATGGGCCAAAGATTAATTTCCGCGAGTTAGGTTACAAGCTTGAAACAACCACTTTAATGCAGGTGGATTTTTCCAAGAAAAAGGTTTTTGAGGAGTTTATGGATAGAATTAATTTGGATGAGCACACTTATTGGTGTTCGGGAATGCTTGCTTCCGGCAAATGGAATCTCATTGTGCGAGGCATTTATGCAGATGTTGAGTCCTATAGAAAGCACGTGGAAGATTATTATTATGGGGCAGTTCCAAAACTGTATGATTTTGTCAAGGACAGACAGATCTTCTTCACAACTGAGCCGGTTTACAAAAGTGCTTCTCGCACTTCTTCAATTATAAAGCTTATAAAAAAAGACCGTGGTTTTTAATGGAAATTGAAATTGACCTCAGGAAATCACTTGAAGCAAATGCATCTGACTACTTTGAGAAAAGCAAGAAGGCAAAGGCAAAAGCCAAAAGAATTAAGGAAGCAATCCATGAAACAGAAAAGCGTCTCTTAAATGCCGCAAATGAAACCCCTGTCAAAGTGCCCCCAAAAAAAAGAAAAAGGGAATGGTTTGAAAAATTCCACTGGTTTTATTCAAGCGAAGGGTTTTTGGTAATTGGTGGAAAAGACATGCATTCAAATGAATCAATAGTAAAAAAACACATGCAATCACACGATCTTTATTTTCATGCAGAAATACAGGGCGCTCCACATTGCATTGTTAAAACCAATGGTAAAAAGCCAGGAATGGAAACAAAAAAAGAGGCAGCACAGTTTGCGGCTGTCTTCAGCAAGGCCTGGTCTTTGGGAATTGCTTCAATTGATGTTTTTTCAGTAAAACCAGAACAGGTTTCAAAAAAAGCGCCCACAGGCGAAGCGCTTGGAACAGGTGCTTTTATGATCTATGGTGAAAGGGAATGGTTTAAGAACACTCCTTTAAATTTTGCAATTGGCATTGAGAGGTTTGGTGATGCTTACAGAATAATTTCTGGGCCACCAAGTGCAATAAAAAAGCATTCCCTTTTTTCACTGGAAATTGTGCATGGCTCAATGGAAAAGGGGAAAACAGCAAAAGAGCTTAAAAGAATATTTGAATCCAGAATTGGTGAGGCAAAACTTGAGCTGGATGAAATAAATGCAATGCTTCCCTCGGGAAAAATGGCAATTGCAGACAGCAAACATTAAAAAAGTTTTGTTTAAAAATCCATATAAATGATTAAAAAATTTAATCAAAGTGGTTTTTTGTGGTTGTAAAAGAACTCCAATTAAGGGTCCAGGACTCCGATCCAACACATGTTGGAAGGAATATTGTAACACTTGACAGAAAATCAAAAGAATTGCTTGGAGTTACTTCTGGTGACATTATTGAAATACGCGGTTCAAAAATAACAGCTGCAATTATTTGGCCTGCGCGAAGTGAAGATGAGGGAAAAGGCATAATTCGCATGGATAACTTTATAAGGCACAATGCAGGCGTTGGATTGGGTGATTCTGTCACTGTCAAAAAAGCGCAATACAGAGAAGCAAAAGAGGTAATACTGGCGCCCACTGAAGAAGTGCGAATTATTGCCTCTGGCTATAGTAGGATTTTAAAGAAAAGTTTTCTTGGAAGGCCTCTTTGCAAGGGAGACAGTGTTTGGATTAGTGTTTTTGGTTCCGGTTTTGTTTACAGGGTTTTAAGCACAAGACCAAAAGGAATTGTAAAAGTCACTGATTTCACGCAGTTCATTTTGAAAGAAAAACCAGTAAAGGAAGCACTGGAAGGAATGCCGACTGTTGCATATGAAGACATTGGTGGCTTAAAAGAACAGAAAAAGAAAGTAAGAGAAATGATTGAGCTTCCAATGCGTCACCCTGAATTGTTCCGCAAGCTTGGAATAGTTCCACCAAAGGGAATTTTAATGTATGGTCCGCCTGGCACTGGTAAAACCCTTTTAGCTAAAGCTGTTGCAAATGAAACAAACGCTCACTTTATTTCAATTAATGCCCCTGAAATAATGAGCAAGTTCGTTGGAGAAGCAGAAGAGCGGTTAAGACAGGTTTTCAAGGAAGCTGAAGAGAACGCTCCAACGATTATTTTCTTTGACGAAATTGATGCAATTGCTCCAAAACGCGATGAAGTGATTGGTGAAGTGGAACGCAGGGTTGTAGCACAATTGCTTGCATTAATGGATGGCCTTGAAGCAAGAGGCAATGTAATAGTAATGGCTGCAACTAATAGAGTGAATTCATTGGATGAAGCCCTTAGAAGACCGGGTCGTTTTGATAGAGAAATTGAATTCAGTATTCCCGACAGAAAAGAACGAAAAGAAATACTGCAGATTCACACACGTGGAATGCCGTTGGCAAAAGATGTTGATTTGTCTTATTTTGCTTCCATAACGCATGGCTTTGTTGGAGCGGATTTGGCTGCATTGGCAAAAGAATCCGCAATGAAGGCATTGCGAAGATACCTGCCTGAAATAAACCTTGATGAGGAAAAAATTCCACCCGAGATTCTGGAAAAACTGGAAGTAAAAAAAGAAGACTTCCTTAAAGGATTAAAGGATGTTCAGCCATCTGCCTTGCGCGAGGTCGCTGTTCAGATTCCAAAGGTTAAATGGTCTGACATTGGCGGATTGGAGGAAGCAAAAAAGGAATTAAAACAGGCAGTGGAATGGCCTCTTAAAAACCCAAAGGCATTCAGTGAAATGGGGATCAGGCCACCAAAAGGCATTCTCTTGTATGGCCCGCCCGGTTGTGGTAAAACCCTTTTAGCTAAAGCAGTTGCAAATGAATCCGAGGCAAACTTCATTTCCGTTAAAGGCCCTGAACTGCTTTCAATGTATGTTGGAGAAAGCGAGCGCGGAGTTCGCAAAATCTTCCGAAAAGCCCGACAGGTGAGCCCAGTGATTGTGTTTTTTGATGAGATTGATTCAATTGCCTCTGTTCGCGGGAACATATTTGATTCCGGTGTCGGAAACCGTGTATTGGATCAATTATTGACTGAACTGGATGGCTTGGAAGGATTGAAAGATGTTGTTTTTATGGCTGCAACTAATAGGCCTGACTTGGTTGACCAGGCTCTTTTGAGGCCAGGGCGTGTGGACAAATTAATTGAAATTAAGGCTCCAAACGCAAAGGCAAGAGAGCAAATATTAAAAGTTCATGCAAAGAATGTGCCGCTTTCAAAAAATGTTAAATTTAAGGAATTGGCAAAAAAAACAGAGGGCTTTTCTGGTGCCGATCTTGAAGCGCTTGTAAGAGAGGCAGCATTGCTTGCCCTTGAACAAGCAAAATTGAAGAAAACACTCGTTAAAATGGAACACTTTGAAAAAGTCATTAACAAAATGAGCCCCACCATCAATAAGAAAACACAAGAGGCATACAGTGAATTCAAAGAACACTTTGCTGAATACAAGCCAAGTTATGTGCGTTGATTTTTTTAATGCTAAAAAACAAAGAACATTACTGCTAATGGTATGAATAGAATTGCCCATGCAATGGGATTCCAACTTATTACTTTTTGCCCATCAAGTGGCGGGAAAGGAATCAAATTAAACAAAGCAAACCAGAGATTTATTTGAATTACGTAAATTAGCACTAATGCTAATAGTTCATTTATTATTCCCAATGCTAAGAGCCCTAAAAACAAAAGAAAAAGACTAATTGCTCCAAGTACATTTGTCAATGGTCCAGCAATTGAAATTTTTCCATTCTGCCTTAATGTTAAATGAGGTCCATAAATGTAAACAGCACCAGGTGCAGCGAAAATAAAGCCAAAAAATGGCATAATTAAAGCCATTAAAAGCCCAAATTTCCATTTCCTGAATTCAGCGTGCGCTCCATATCTGCGCGCGATTTGCCTGTGTGCTAATTCATGAAACACGAAGCCAGTGCTGACTGCCAAAAAGCTGACTGAAATTGATGCAACAATTGCCATTAAAAAAGGCTCTATTGTTTGACTCATTGAACGAAAAATAAGGATTGAAAATGCTGCACTTAGAACAGCCCAGCTTATTAGCAGGTCTTTTACTTCAGTTCTCATTCTATTCCTCCAAGAAAAATTGTGTGCCCCGCTATTCTTTTAAAACCTTTTAGGGTAAGAGTTTTTACCTTTTTACTGCTAGGAGGGGTTTGGTTGAAATCGCTTAATTGCTTGAGTGAGCAAGCGCAAGTGTCAATTGAATTGATAGTTGTCCTTGCCGCATTGGTTATTGTTGCATTGCTCTTGGTGTCACGAATTTATGACACTGGCAAAACAGCTTCAAGGAAATTTGCATCCACTTCGGATAAAATTTTTGACAAATTAGACAAGCTGGGAAAAGAGGCATGAAAGTGCATTGCAAAGCGCAGTCATCGCTTGAATTCCTCATGGTTTTAACAGCATTCCTTTCAGTGCTTGTTTTGCTTTTTCCCATTGCATTGAATGCATTCAATTCAATGCTTTTTCGCTTGGATTTAAAAAACGCCGAGTTTTTGGCTTCAAGAATAGAGCTAACAGCAAATGAATTAAAATTGCTCTCAGATGGTTCAAGCAGAGAGATTCCATTCACTGCTATTGGAAAATGGGGTTTTTCCTTCAGGGACGGCTTGCTGAAGATTGCACTGCGCTCAGCATCCAGAGGGAAAAAGGAAATTAAAGTGATTCTCCCAAAAAACTCAAAAGCAGAATTGCCAAAACAAGTTACTGGCAATTCTATTGCAATAATTAAAAAAGAGCATTCATCCATGCTTTTAAAGGTTTTAACGGAAAACAGTTAGCTTGATGTGCTTTACACCCGCCTTTGTTATGTATAAGAATTCGCTGCTTGTTGCTTTTGGTGTTTTCTTTCCGTGGAGAATTTTTTCGTTGTTTATTTCAAGCTCCCATTCCATGCGTGGAAAAACAAATTCAATATCTTCAACCATTTCTTCTTTTGAGAATTTGTTTTCCCTCATCCATGCCTTAAAAAGATCGTGTTCTTTTTGCAATACAAACAATTCATCCAGCGCGTTTTCTTTTCCTTTTTGTATTGTTGTAATTGATAGAAAAATCATTCCAGCAAAAAGCAATGAAACCGTTGCCTCCATTGTTAAATGGATTCCTTTTTCCATTTATTCACCGCATGCTAGCAATTCAAGCAATGCCTTTCTTCCATTCACTAAAACAAGCCTGTTGAATGCATAACAGTTTTTTTCGCTTGTTTGCTGTTTTAAAAGGAATTGTTTTTCGCCGTTTTTGAATTTTATCCACACTGCTTTTATTTTTGGAAAATTTTTGTCTTTGGAAAAGCCAGCAAGTTTTCTTGCACTAAGCGTGTTTTCAACTGCTCTTTTTTTGCTTGCATCAAAACCGGCAAGGCATTTGAATGAATTTTCACAATGATTTTTTACCATTGAATCAAGCAAAAAGATTGCTTCTTTTTTGGTTGAAAATTCACTGAGTTCTGTTTCACTTGATTCAATTAACAGGTTGAGTGAAAAAAGAAAGAGTGTAATTATTAAAAGCACTGCAATTGATGCAATGGCAAAATCAATTGAAAAAGCAATTCCTTTTTTGTTAGCTAATATAATGGGGTTCATTTTCAACCACTAAAATTTTTTTTCCGTTTCTTACAGTCAAATGCATTTTTGCAATGGTTCTCGAAACTGTTTTGTTCATTGCAATGACTTTGTTGTTTTCCAGGGGACTGCATTTAATGGTTTTTTTGGCTATTGAGCCGCTGTTTGAATACATTGCATTTAAAAGCAGTGAACACTTTTCTGCTTCTGCTTTTGAATTAATAAGAACGGTTATTGTTTTTGTTTTTTGCAATGTGGT
>JAFCFP010000083.1 GCA_017608575.1 Candidatus Iainarchaeum sp.
ATTTAAGGCGTTCTTTTGCACAATTTAATGCATGAGAATAAAAAGGAATAAAAAAAATTTAAATAAAAACCAACAAAGAAAAGCAGTGATTACTCGGCTTGAAAGGAAAACCACTGCAAAAATTGAAAGAAACGAAATAATTTCAAAAAGAACCCATTCAATTGTTTATGGTTCAAGCATAATTATTGGCAGAAAAAAAATTCCAGTGATTGAAAAAGTTTACAGAAAATATTCTCCAAGAACAAAAAAATACAAAAGAGTCCTTTTCTTGGCTGAATGCCTTCGCAGGATAAAATGCAAAGTAATTCCAACCCTAAGGATTGCATTAAATGAAAAAGGAGAACCCATTGGCATTATAATGACTGATTTAAGAAAAACAATTATTGATGGCACAAAAAAAGGAAAAAAAGCATGGACCGATCTTGGAGTGGAACCAAGCGAAACAGTCACTGGCAGTATTTTAAGCAAAAAAGCAATAAAACAAATTCAAGCTGATTACGAAAAAGCAGCAACCATTGGTCTTGCCCTTGGAAGCAGCGCATGGATGGTGCAAAACTATAAAATGAATCACTTTCCGACAATAAGCGATTTGGATGAAGTGGTCATTTACAACAGGAAAAAATTCAAAGCGTTTCTTGAAAAACACCCTGATTTGTTAGAAAAAGCAATAGAGCTCAAAATTATTCCAAAAAAGAAAAAAACAAAAAACAAGAATTAAAAATGAATAAAAAAATCAACAAATCCAGCCAAAAAATCATTCAATCAAAGGACGTACGCGCTTTAAGCAAGTGCTTGTTTTTATGCAACCATTTTTCCTGCTCTTTGTAATCAGGACAAAATTTCTTTACAAAAAGCCAAAACTTCTTCGAATGATTCCTATGCTTTAAGTGAGCCAGTTCGTGCACTACAATGTATTCAAGAACTGACCGAGGAGCTGCAAGCAATCGCCAATTAAAAGACAACGTTGAACGCACAGAACAAGAACCCCAACGAGTCTTTTGAGAACGAATGGAAATCTTTGAAAAAGAAACATTCATTTGCCTTGCCTTTCTGCCTGCAATTTTATAAATTATTTCACGTGCTTGTTTTTTGTAGAATTCCTTGATTGCCTTGCCGATCAATTTCTTTTTTCCACTCGGAATTCTCACTTCAAGAAATTCACTGCAAAGAAAAGCCCTTGCTGTTTTTCTATTGCTTTCCTTTACTTTTACTGGAATTTCCTCTCCAAGGAATGGAATTGAATCCTTAAAAGAACGCGCTTGCTTTAAAAGCTGTTCTAATTTTTGAACATTGCGCAAAATCCAGCGCTGTTTTTCAAAAATGAAATTTTCAATTTGCTTAAAAGAAAGCCGTGTATTGAAAGGAACAATTACTTCAAGTCCTGATTCAAGGCTCAATTGCAGTTTCAAATGCTTTGCACGATGGCTTTTTTTTATAGTGTAATAAACTTTGCGGTCTTCGAGCCACAGTGTTTTTTCAGTGGAATTACCTTTAAACATTAGTGCACCTTTCAAAAAACCAATTGCTTTTGCCACATTGCAATTTCTTTAAGCACTTCATCGTAAAGGCGATTGTAAAAAGAAAGGTTTGCGTCAACAATTATTGTTGCTTTCCTTTTTCCAATTCCCAGTGCGTTTTGCTTTTCAGCAATCCATTTTTTTCTGTTTTTTTTAAAAAGTTTTCTTTGGGACTTTATTGCACCTTCAAAATCCTCAAAAAAATAACGCCTATCCCTATAATTTAATTGGTTAACAATGCCTACAAACCAGTCAAGCGCTTCTTCAATCAATTCTCCTGCCTCAAAGCTTCTAGCAAAATTTTCAGTACTAAAGCCTTTCGAATGCGAAAAATCAAAAAATTCCTCCAGTTTTTTTGCAAGATGGCCTTCAAGGCGGTCTTGCCATTTCCAAAAAGTTCTTTCATTCTTTTTCCTTATTTCCATTCTATGCTCTCTTTCAATTGATTTAATCAACCGCTTTGCTCTCTTCCGCCGCTTAATTCTTCTTAAAACAGCTGGCTTTCTCATTCAAACCACTAACAATGGAAAGGCAAAAGAAAAAAAAGCTTTTCAATCCCTTATAACTGATTCAATTATGCCAAGGCGTTGAAAGAGCCTCAAAAAAAGAACGACAAATCCAAAGAATAAAAAACTAATTTTCACCTAAAAGCCCAGGAGAGTGGGACCAGCTAGAGGTGGTTATTGGGAAGTGCTGGAGAGCGAATAGGTGAAATATAAGGTTATATAGGACGAGAGTTAAGCTAATTTGCGGACTCAAGCCAGCATATTAGCAAAGCGCACTTATGGTTTCAACCAGACAGCCAGGATTGTAGCAACGGCTAGCGCCCATGTAGCAATAACGAGCCAAAATGTCAGTTTTGCTAATTTTTCTTGATAGAATATTGTAATAATTGGCAG
>JAFCFP010000032.1 GCA_017608575.1 Candidatus Iainarchaeum sp.
CCGGTACTTCACTCCCCAAAGGTCACCCATTGCGCCTTTCTGCCTGCCACCGATTCCCTCAACCGTAACCTCATCATGCTCATCAATGTATTGAATTGCTCCATCCCTTGGAGCAAGAGCAGTCAACTGCTTTCCATTCTTTATCAATTGAACACGAACACATTTCCTGATTCCAGAATTAGGCTGCCTTGCAGTAACACCGCGTTTTTCAATAACAATTCCCTTTGCCTGTGGTGCGCCTTCAAGCAAGTCATATTTTTCTCTATGAGGCCTATGCCTCTCTTTGTATTTTCTGTCCTTCCATTTCCATTTCTGCCTGCTTTCTTCGAGATTTCGTGCTGCAAATTCTCCTCTAGCCATAAAAATTACCTCAATTTAATGTCATGAATATTATAATTTCTCTCCGCAATTTTTTTTATTCTATTGAATTTTCTCCTGTTTGATAAAACCTCTCTTTTTGCAGTTGAATCCATTCTCAGTGTCAGAATGCCATTCTCTTTTTTTGCCTCAATTAAGTCGTTGTGAGGCAAAGCCTTTTTAATGAATTCTTCTTCGTCTTTTCCAAGGGAAAACACTTCCACTTTTTTCTTCAACTTTGATGAAAGCCTTTTAATGTTTACTCCTTTTTTTCCAATTGCTTTCCCCATGCTTTGCTCTTTCACAACAAACGCAATTGTGTTCTCATCAACAATGCAATCCTTTGGCATTACTCCGCTGACAGCGGAAAACTCTTTTATGTAAAAAATTTCATCCCGCGATAGCTTCATTGAAACACTGTCCTTTTACTGCTTTTTTGCTGCTGCAAGAATTTTGCTTTTCCCCTTGTCTAACACAACCAATACCGAGACAGGGAAAGGCTTTCCGCAAAGCGAACCAACCTGCAGTGAATTTTTTTCCAATTTAAGAACTGGAATTTCAGACACCGAGGCAATATGCTCAACGCGCTCGCCTCTTTCCTTTGGAATGTTGTTGCTTATTACTACAAGTTGTCCGTTTCCTTTAAGAATGTTTATTTCGCTTTGCTTAAACCCAAAACAAACCTTGCCAGTGTCAACCGCACGCCTTAACTCCTTCTCCAAATCCATTGAATTCACTCCTTCATAATAAGCTCCACTTTTCCAGTGCCGATCTTGATGGGTTGCCCAACAATAATGTTTTCCACGACTCCCTCTAGGTATTCCCTTTCACCTGCAAAGGAAGCATTAAGCAAATGCTTAACTGTTTCCTCAAAGGCAGCCCTTGCAAAAGGCGAGCTTTTGCCACGCATTATTCCAGTGCGAACAGTTCCCTTTATTTCCCCATCCAATGTAATTACATCCGCCAAAAGAATAATATGCCTCAAATCCACGACAATGCCGTTCTCTTCAAGAGTTTTATGGAGTTCATTGATTATTGCAGTCCTGCCGGCTTCAATTCCCAAAACCTTGCTTATTTCGGCAATGTCATTGGTGGTAGTGCGCTTGCCGTCAACCTCTCTCTTTCTCAAAATAGCCTTAAGGTTTGTTCCGGATGTTTTTATTATGAATTCACCGTTTTCTTCCATTACAATTGTTTTATCGATTCCGGCAGTGCCTTGGAGTCTTTTTCTCAAAAGCTTTAATGTTTCATTCCGCATCTTCAAAAGAGAATAATTCTTTGGAAAAGAAATAAACATTTTCTTGCCCCTGGATTGAATTTTGCCCTTTTTGGCAAGTTCTTTTACTTTTTTCTTCAATTCATTCAAGTCCAGGTTTTTTTCAGCAATTTTTTCCTCCAAAAATTCAAGCTCTATTGTTTTTGTTTTAAAGTCCTCTTTTGTCACAAGAATATCCTCTCCACGAATATCAATAAGTGACTTGGCAAACGCTTCCACCTTTGCCTTGTCTTTGCGGATTTCTTCATTCAAATAAATAGTCATTGTTGGATACTTTGTTTTGCTTCTCCCGTCAACTATTTCCTCAACCCTTTGAATTCCCGATCCAACTGAAACCTCTGCTGCTCCAGCAAAATGCTTTGTCCTCAAAGTGAGCTGTGTGCCGGGTTCACCCATTGATTGCGCGGCAACAATTCCAACCGCTTCACCAACTTCAGCTTGATTTTTTTCATATTTTTCCTTCACTCTTTCCGCTAACTCTTTTGCTTCCTTCTCGTTTAAGTTGAATGCTTCAATTGCTTCAAGCAATTCATTCCATGCCTTTTCATTGAGGTTGTCCCTCTTAATTCCAAACTTGGCTTCTTTTTTCTCTTCCTTTTTTTCTGGGGCAGTATTTTCCTTGGACTGCTTTTCGTTTTTCTTTTTTGCTGTTTTTTTTGATTTCTTTTTAGAGGGCATTATTTTCCCTCCCTTGCTTTAATTGAAAAAATTTCCCTTTCAAGGTCAACGCCTTTTCCCTTCACGGAATTCATTGGAAATATTCCATCTTCACCGTAAACAAGCTGCACAACTTTCTTGCCGCTTGTTCTCACGCTATTGTCATTTTCAATGCTGATATCCTTTAATGAATTAGCCAAGCGCCTGTACAAATAACCTGACACCTTTGTGCTTACACCGGTGTCCACTTCTCCCTGTCTTCCTCCAACGGAGTGATAGAAGTATTCTTCGCCGTTCATTCCATCCATGAAATTGCTTTTAATGAAACCACAGGCTTCAGCTCCAACATCTCCCTTTTTGTTCAACGCAATAAGCCTTTCTGAAAAGCCTCTCTTTGGCCTTCCTTCCCTCACTGACGCCTGCCCCCACAAACCGCTTATGTTCACCAGGTTAAGGCTTGAGCCACGGGAACCCGAAACAATCATGATAATTGTGTTCAATTCAGGTTTTTCACGCGTAACAATTTCAAGTTTTTCTCTCATTATTTCCCTTTCAACCCTTCTTTTAATTTCAGCAGTCAAACGCATCATTTTAATCTCAAAGCTTTCATGCCTGTTCCTTCCAGGAATAAGCTGGAGTGTTTTTTCCTTGTATTTTTTCACCAGTTTTTTTGCTTCCTTCAATCCCTCATGGATGGCTTCCTCTTTCACTTTCTTCACTCTATTGCTCACTTCATATTCTTCCAATCCAACAGTCAAGCCCTTGACTGTAAGCAGGTCAGAATTAATCCTGCTCATTTTATCGTAAAAATTTGTAATCACTTCAGGCGGATACTCCCTTGCAAGAGTGTCAACAAGTTTTCCCTTTCCTTCACCCAAAGAGTTTTCATCAATTATTCCCTTTTCGAGTATGCCATTCCTAATCCTGACACAATAAGGACATTCATCACCTTTGCATTTATAATCAGGATTGCTTTTTTCCATTACTTCGCATGTCTTTGACCTATAAGAAAGATTCAAATCCTTTGGAAGCAATTGACTGAAAATAAGTTTTCCGGAGTAATTGTTTCCCCTGTCGGGTTTTGGAATTTCCTCTAGTTGCATTTCATAAAAGAACTGCCATGCTTTCTCTTTCGGTATTTCTGTTTGAGGCATTGTGAGAACATACGCGCCGGTTACACCATCTTCATCCAGAATAATTATTGGAGCACCATACCTTGGACTCAAAATCTGGTTTTCCACAAACATTAATTCCTTTGCTTCAGCTTGGCCTTCCTCTGTTTGCGGCACGTGCAAGTTCATTTCATCTCCATCAAAGTCCGCATTATACGGCTTGCAGACAATTGGATTAATCTTGAATGTTTTCTGCGGCACAATTCTTGCCTTGTGGGCAAGCATTGAAAGCCTGTGCAATGAAGGCTGCCTGTTAAACAAAACAATGTCTCCGTCTTGAAGCATTCTTTCAACAACATACCCTGGAGCCAATTCCTTTTCGACATCTCCAATGTTTTCACTGGTTATTCTCTTCCTCATGCCATCAGGCCTTGTAATTGAAAAAACCTTTCCTGCTTTAACGAGTTTTTTGAGCCTTTTTGCATTCCACTCAGTAACGCGTTCTGCAATGGTTAACTCTCTTGCAATTTCCTCCGGAACACCAACTTCATTTATTGAAAGATAGGGGTCAGGGCTAATAGTTGAACGAGCTGCAAAGTTCACTCTTTTTCCTGTTAGGTTGTGCCTGAACCTGCCCTTTTTTCCCTTCAATCTCTGTGTAATGGTTCTCAAAGGCCTTCCGGAGCGGTGCTTTGCCGGCGGCACTCCTGCAATCTGGTTGTCAAAGTAAGTGGTAACATGGTATTGCAACAAATCCCACAGGTCCTCAATAATTAGCTGCGGAGCACCTGCATCAATGTTGTCCTTTAACCTTGCATTAATCCTTATAATGTCCACGAGTTTGTGGGTTAAATCATCCTCTGATTTAACACCACTTTCAAGTGTAATGCTTGGCCTTATAGTGATTGGTGGAATAGGCAAAACAGTTAACACAAACCATTCAGGTCTTATAATTTTTGTGTTATAGCCAAAGAGTTCAAGGTCTTCGTCTGGAATTTTTTCAAGCCATTCCCTTATCTCGCTTGGATAAATTCTTTCCTTGTTGAAATAGAAATTGGTTGGCCTGTCCAATAACACTTTTCCAGTCATTGCCCCACAATAAGGACAACGCTTTTTCTTCTTTGTCTTTGTTTTAATCTTTCTAATAATTTCTTCAGTGTCAGTGAATCCCTGCTTTAGTGCAGCAATCTCTTTTTCATCCAGCAGAACACGTCCGCATTCCTTGCAAGTACACTGCAATAATTCCTCCACTTTCTTGCTGAATTTTGCATGCAACACAGGCCTCACAAGCTCGAATGAACCAAAATGCCCAGGGCAATGCTTCATTGTTTGACCACAGGTTTTGCACCTTAGGCCGGGATTAATTACGCCTAAATGCGGATCCATTAACCCTTCTTCCATTGGATAACCATCTTTATCATAAGTATCAGCTGTCTTTATTTCAATAGCGCTCATTTTCCTTATTGTTTTTGGATCCAATATCCTGAAATCAATCGAGCCAATCTTTTTTTGAAGCATTCATTCCACCTAAGCTTTATCCACCAAGTTAAGTTTTGGATAAATTCCTAAAGCCTTCAATTCATCCAACAAAAGCTTGAAACCATAACTCATTTCAACAGGGAAAACCTTTGTGCCATTGCACAATGGACAATAACTCTTATTTCTTATTTTGTCCTTTACTGCAATAACTCCGCATTTTTCACATACGAGTTCTACAACTTTGTCGGAGTCTTCAACAAATTTCTCCTGCAACAACATGCTTGCACCATGCCCTACTAGTGTTTCGCCTTCCATTTCACCAAACCTTAAACCGCCTTCTTTTTCCTTTCCCTCAGTCGGCTGCCTTGTGAGAATCTGCACTGGACCGCGGGCACGGGCCTGCATTTTGTGAGCAACCAAGTGATACAAGCGCCTGTAAGCAACAACGCCGGTAAAAATTTTTCCCTCAATTCTTTCGCCACTAACACCATCATAAAATGTTTCCCTTCCATCCGGGTTAAAGCCGTGTTTTTTCAGTATTGATTCCAGTTCCTCGCGATTCACATCACTGAAAGGAGTTCCATCAATTGCTTCACCTTGCATGCTGGCTGTTTTTCCTGCAAGCATTTCGAGCAAGTGCCCAATGGTCATTCTGCTTGGAATTGAGTGCGGGTTAAGAATCAAGTCCGGCTTTATTCCATCAATTGTAAAAGGCATGTCTTCCTCTGCAACAATTGCTCCAACAACCCCTTTTTGACCATGCCTTGAAGAAAACTTGTCCCCTGTTTCCGGTTTCATGTCACTCCTCACTTTTGCCTTTACAAGCATGTCTCCGTCAACATTTTCTGTCAAAAAAACGGTGTCAACAAATCCGCCTTTTCCCTTTCTCACAGTAGTGGATGCCTCTCTTCTCTTTTCTTTCACGACTCCAAACTCGGATATTTCCTCCAAGAACCTTGGAGGGCTTGTTTTTCCAATTAATACCTTTTTTCCATCAACGTATGTTTCAATTTCAGCCAATCCATCTTCTCCAAGGGCAGCGTATGCTTCTTCTCCCAAATAGCCAACTGTTTCCTCGCTTGGAATCTCAAACCTGTCCTTTTGCCCGCCAGGATAACGTGTTTGCATTGATTCATAAACACGGAAATAAGACATTCTTCCAAGGCACCTGTCCACAGCGCCCTTGTTTATTACAACAGCATCAAGTGTGTTAAATCCATAATATGGCATTATTGCCACAACAAAGTTTTGGCTTTGAGGTCTTGCATCCATTTTGATTAAATCCATTGTTTTGGTTCTAACCAGGTTTTTTTGTGGGTAATGCAATAAATATGATTCAGTGTCGGTTCTAAGAGCATAATTTGTTGCACCAAAACCGGTTGCCTGTTTGAACATTTTTGCTCCATGCAATGCCTTTCCGCTCATGTTGTGGTTCAAAAAAGGAATAAGACTGCTCATTACGCTTAGAATTCCAATTGGGTCAATCTCCAAATGAGTGTGCTCAGGTGTAAGGTCTTCCTCTCTTTCCGCAATAAGGGTGTTTTCTTCTTCCTCTGCATCCAGGTATTCAATGATTCCCTGTTCCACCAAATCCTGCCATTCCATTTCCCCTTTCTTCACTTTTTCAAGTATTTTGTCAGTGAGTTTTGATTTGCCGTTTTCAACCACAATCACTGGCCTTTGCACTCTGCCAGCATCAGTGTTAATATAAATCTCGTTTGTTTTTTCATTCAAGGCAACGTTTATTTGTGGGTCAATTTTTCCCCTTCTCCTTTCCTTTGTTAGTTCTTTGACTACTTTGTTGGCATTGGGGAAAAAGCCAACAAGCCTTCCATTAATGTAAATTTTTGCCCTGTTTTTAGCCATTCAAAAATCACTCCAGTTTTACACCCATTACTCCTAACAATTTTTCCACCGGTTCCTCGTGTGCTTCTGTTGTAACACGTGCAAGCATTGCCAGGTTTTTCACCAAACCACACTGTGGTCCGTCAGGTGTTTCCACTGGTCCGATTCTGCCCCAGTGAGTGCCATGCACGTCCCTTGCCTCGTACAATTCCCTGTTTTTATTCAATGGGCTTTTCACTTTCCTTATATCGGTCAATGGGCTCAAATAATTCACTCTGTCCATGAACTTGCTTACGCCTGTTGCGCGCCCAATCCAGTTGCCGGTAGCCATTGCAAAACGAATCCTTTCACTTATGGCGTCAGGTCTTACCACTGTGCTAATGTTAAGCTTTCTGCGTCTTGTAACTGTTCTATCGATTTGAAATTTCAAATCCTTCACAAAGTATTTGAACGCATACCTGAACAAGTGTTCCATTAATTTTCCGGACAACTCCAAGCGCTTGTTTGCATAATGGTCCTTGTCGTCTTCGCCTCTCAAATTATAATAACTCTCAATTGCCTTGGATGCCATTATTGCCAGATAATATGCCTTGGCAATCCTTGAATTAGGGCTCTGTCCAATGTGAGGCAATAAAAATCCATCAATTACCTCCTGTGCTCTTTTTAGCCTATAATCAATCACTTGCCCTGGAGCAACACTTTTTCCAATTTTGTCAAGCGCTTCCTCTTCCTTCATTATTTCAGTGTTCTCCCAGTTCAATAACACGTCATTCTTTATTTCCAATTCATCCGTAAAAGCCGCTTCAATATCCTTTTTTGAGGTCATTCCCAATGCCTTCATTAACACGAACAATTTCAGTTTTTTGGGAGAACTCGGAAACCTCACATAAAGCATTCCATTCTTTTTTCTTGTAATGCGCACTCTTCCCTTGAATGCGCCTTTTGTGCTTATCACTTCTGACACAACATCGCCGCGTGTTTTTTCAGCAATCATTACCCTGTCAGAACTCAAAACCTCTTGGGTCATTAATGCTTTTTCAGAGCCATTGATTATGAAATAGCCGCCCCAATCCATTGGGTCTTCGCCCATTTCAATTAATTCCTTTGGGGTTTTTCCCTCAAGCCAGCAACGGTTTGATTTGAGAATTATTGGGAGGTCGCCAACATAAGTGCGTTTAATGTCCTGTTCAACATCACGCCTCAGCAAGCGCATTGTTAAAAAGATTGGCCCGGAGTAAGTGCGGTTTCTGAGCCTTGCCTCCATTGGATAGAATTCATTCCTTGGTGAACCATCAGCTTCAATGATTCTTGGCTTTAACACTTCAATATCAGACAATTCAACGCGGACTTCCTCTATTTTTGGACTAATAATGCTGTTTTCTTCCACTATTTCGTTGAGTTTTTCGTCCACAAACTGGTTGAATGAAAGAATCTCCTGGTCTGCAAATGTTTTGTCCTTAAAATAAGAATTAATAACCGGCCAGTTTTTCATCATCTCACAACCCTGTAATAAACAGTCTTGCCGGCAGTGGGGCTTTGCCTTTCAATTTTTACAATGTCCCCGACCTTTGCCTTTAATTTTTTAATTGCTGGATCGGATTTCAAAATAGCAGGCATTTTATCAAGCGAAACACTCAATTTATCCAACACTTTTTTTGCTTCCTCTTCATTAAGCAATGAGTGTTTTGGAACCAAAAAATGTTCATCCACTTTAAAGGACATGCCCAGCACCAATAAATGCGATTTTTCAGTGTTAGTGTCCTGCTTGGGTTTTTTTTAAGGGATTAATGCTCCAGCAACACAACAAGAAAAATCGCCAAAAATATATCTACACAGTTTAATTTGTAATATTTAAATATAAAAGGAAAGGAATTTAAATCTTTGCCCTTAGCAGGCTGAACTGTTTCAAATAGCCTTTTTGATGGGTGCAAAGAGCCTTTTGAGTTCTTCCTTTCTTTTTTTTGTCGCAATGAACCTTTTATAGTTTTTTTCCTGCAAAAGCCCTGCCAGAACAAAGAAGGCAATCCAGAAAACAGAAAAGCCGGCTTTCCATTCAATTGGTGCTTTTACTGCATACCAAAAAAGCGCCAATGCCATTATGAATACCACTAAAAGCATTCCTGAGATTCCATTCCATTTAGCGCATGAATTCAATGCAAAATTATTTAGTTTTTCCTCCAGTTCAGAGAGGCCTTTGTCAGTGCCTGCTTGGCTTTTTTTCTTTTTAGTTCTTGCCATAACTGAACTAAAGTATTTTGTATTATTTAAACTTTTCCCTGTTTTTTTCAGTGTAAAAATCTTGTTCCAACAGTATTCTCTATTGTTTGTACAACTAGTGCATACTCTAACCAGTTTTTCAAACAATGCTTTTGAAGTGCAGTGCACAAACTTTTGGAGAGTAGTAAAGTGCAGTGTGATTTTTTTGTTGAAAATTTTGCCAAAAAACACACAATAACAGCTTTTTAATTCTTTTTGTTTTTCCTTTATTTCATGAATCCATTGCTTGAATTAGCGGACACAATTACTGCAAAAATGCCATTCCTCAATGAAGGGATTTTTGCAATCCGATTTTTTGGCTCAAGTATTGGAGAACTGCTTCTCTGCATTGCAAGCATTCTGTTTTTTACAATCGCTGGAAAAATAATAATGTATGCCTTTCAAAAATATGTTCATGCAATCGCAAAAAAAACAAGCAATGAATTCGATGACTTGGTTGTTGAAGTGCTTTCAACACCGCTTTTCTGGTTTTTTCCATTGATTGGGTTTTATATTGGATTGCATTTCCTTGAATTAAGCCAAGCCTATATTGACCTGGCAAACGGCGTGTTGTTTGCAGTTGCTGCTTTGCTTATTACATGGGTTTTTCTGAGAATAATTGACGGTGCAATAAACTTTTTTCTCATTCCATTGGCTGAAAAAACAAAATCAGACCTCGATGACCAGCTGATTCCTGTTTTAAGAAACACCTTAAAGGCAGGTACACTGATAATGGTTTTATTGGTAGTGTTGTCTCATTTTGGAATTGACATAATTCCGGCAATAGCCGGTTTGGGCATAGGTGGCTTGGCTTTGGCGTTTGCAGCAAAGGAAACAATTGCAGATGTTTTTGGTGGAATTTCAATATTCACTTCAAGGCCATTCAAGTTAGGTGACTGGGTTAAAGTTGCAGGCGTGTCAGGAACAGTGAAAGAGGTTGGCTTAAGACACACCCGCATTAAAGCATTGGACAAACGCTTGGTGACAATTCCAAACAGCAAAGTAGCAAGCTCAATTATTGAAAACATTTCAAAAGCTCCGAGAAAAATGACAGAAATAACAATTGGTTTAACCTATGATACAAGCGTTAAAGAAATGGGCAAGGCAATGAAAATACTCAGGGAAATAATAAACGAAAGAGATGACTGCGAGGACGAACCGTTGATTGTATTTAAGGAATTTGCTGATTCGAGCGTTAACATAATGATGCGTTACTGGATTATTAAAAAATCCGAATTCATGAGAATCCGCTCTGAAGTGAACACCGAAATAAAGAAACGCTTTGACAAGGCTGGCTTGAATTTTGCTTTTCCAACCCAGACAATTTACTTGGAAAAATGACGTTTTTGAGCTTCAGGCTTTTTTCTGTTTTGCTTTTTTTCTTTTCTTCCAAATTGTTCCACTGTAAAGAACTGCAAGGGTTACAATTGTTGAAATTGCTGCAGCCAAATAATAGCCAATTCCAATAGCCAAGCCAATGGCTGCCACGAGCCACAAATCAGCAGCAGTTGTAAGTCCTCGGATTTTATTCTCGTCTCGAAAAATTGCTCCTGCTCCCAAGAAACCGATTCCTGTGACAATGCCGGCTGCAACCCTTGAAGGGTCAACCAAGCCACTGTTTGTTCCCATGGCAAAAGCAATTGAAGCAATTGTGAAAAGACATGCTCCAAGGCAAACCATTGCATGTGTTCGAAGGCCAGCTGGCTTTGAATGCATTTCCCTTTCAAGCCCAATAACCGCGCCAAACACTACAGCAAGCACAATCCTTATTACAAGTTCTGCTTCCGAAATCATTTTTACCGCAATAAAAAGAAACAAAAATGCTTTTTAATTGTTCCTTGTTAAGCGATGGGTTAAAAGAAGGCAAGCAAAAGCATTAATGAAATGCCAAAAATCATGAAAATCAACTGAATAAGAGATTCCTTGAAAGTAAAGCATTTTCGCAGTTCAGGGATCAAATCAGAGCCGGCAATATAAATGAAGCCACCGGCAGTAAATGGAAGCAGAAAAAAGGCAATATTTCCAATAAAAGACCCAAGCACCAATGCAGCAATTGCTCCGCCAAAAGCAGTCAACGCGGAAATGAAATTAAACAAAAGCGCTTTGTTTCTTGAAAAACCGCTGTGCAATAACACTGCAAAATCTCCAATTTCTTGAGGGATTTCGTGCAGTATTACTGCAACCGTTGTAGCAATTCCAAGTTCCAGTGAAGCAATATAACTCCCACCAATCATTAAACCATCAACAAAATTATGAACGGCATCACCAATCAAATTCATATAACCAAAGGAGTGAACGCTCTTTGAAGGAGTTACCAAATGGCAGTGATGCCAGTGGATTCCCTTTTCAATTACAAAAAACAAAATAATTCCAGCCAAAACCAAGAGCCCTGCCTCAAAGCCAAACCCGAATTTTTCAGACAATTCGGGAAGCAAGTGGAGAAAAGCCCCACCGAACAATGCACCCGCAGAAAAACTTACAAGGTAAAGAAGCATTTTACTGAAAAGCTTTTCATTGATTCCAATTGTCAGAATTCCAATTAATGAAATAACGCTGACAATTAGCACGCTTCCAAATACAAAAAAAGGATCAGCCATTATTTGAGCCCCTATTTTCTCTTTTTCTCCTGCTTTAAGACTTCCTTGAATTCATTGAAGTCCTCATCGCTCAATCCAAGCTCTCTGAGTTTTGCCTGGTGTTCCTCCAAAGACATTTGCTCGTATTCCTTTCGCCACATCTTCATAGCAGGAGTGTCCGGCAGAGGACGTCCTTCCCTTCTTTTGAGCATTCCATCAACCCCGAATTCAAAAAAATAAAAAACAGAACTTTTAAAAAGAATATGCGTTTTATTTGCCTTTTTGGATTTTTTTGCACACACAAGCAAAATATTATGTATAAGTTGTTTGGTTTTGTGTGATTTGACCAATACAAAAACACCCTGAAAAATTTATTTAAAAAAGAAAAAATCTTTTTCTTTTTTTGCGTTTTATTCCGCATTTTATTGTTTGAAAAAATTTTTATCTATTGGAAAAACTTTTTTTCCCTTTTTGTTTTTTTTTCTTTTAATGCCCTTTTTTTAACCCAAGGCTTTTAATAACAATGCTTCACTTTTGTTATGTTGAGAAATAAGTGATTAAAGTTAACCTGTTTTTCTTAATTGAAAACTGTGCTTTGTGACTCTGCAGAGCGGAGTT
>JAFCFP010000033.1 GCA_017608575.1 Candidatus Iainarchaeum sp.
ACTCATACAATTCCTGAGGAGATGATAATTACTATCGAAAAGGTGCTTGACTCTGCTAAAGAGAAAGAGTCATAAAACAGGTGGATTTAATGGAAACTAAAATAACACTTTCACTTCCAACTGATTCAGATGGTTTTATTACCCAGGAATGTCCTAAATGTAGGAGAAAATTCAAAGTTAGATATATAAAACCTGAAAAAGGAGAGGTGCCAAAACTTCTATCTTATTGTCCTTATTGTGGATTTAATGGAAACAATTGTTTCTGGACTAGGGAACAAACGGAATACATCCAGAAAATAGCAATGAGCAAGATAGTAGGCCCAATGTTGGATAAATTTGGAAGACGATTGGAAGATACATCAAATGGTTTTATCAAGATAGATACCTCAACAAAGTATCAAAAATATGCAATTGTTCCAAGGGAAAGGGAAGGATTAAAGAAATTCAATTTTAAGTGTTGTAATGAAACAATTAAAATACTTGAAAATTGGGATTCCAACTTGTACTGTATTATATGTGGAAAGGAGGTTGAGTTTAATGGTTGGGAGTGAATCAAAACAATCAACTTCAAGACATGTTATTTCATATGAACAATTCGAATTATCCTATAAACGGTATAGAGATTTTCTTGATAATGTATTTTCTGCGGATCATAAAGATTTTGGACAGCACCTAAGAATTTTTTTAACCTTCTTTGAGAATGACATAATATTTAAGCCAATTGCTCAGCAAATAAAGTCTCATCCAAACGTCAATATTGATTCATGGTGGCAAGAAGTCCAAAAATCCACAAGTTCTTTTGTTGGAAGTGGAAATTTTGTTTTGCCAGATGATGAAAATGAACGTTTATCATTATTATATCAGATTTGCATGGCTGTAAATACTGGCAAAATCAGTTTGGGTTCAATTGCAATGGCTTTATTTTATGGAAGAAGATATGATGATTGGGTAGATAAGTTTAATGATCACATCCTAAAACCAATGGTAAAGTTATTGGATTATAAAATTGATGAAATAGAAAAAACCCTTCGAAAGAAACATAAACGCAAAGAGGAGATTAATGAGCAACAATATCGGCAATATATTAATCAATCAATTCATATTTATGGCAATAATTATGGAAATGTCGCGACAGGAAAGGCAACCATTGGTGATAACAGTATAATTATTAATAACGATGAAGATTTGGTAAAAGCTCTAAAAAATCTTAAACGAGACATAGAAGAAAAGGAAAAGGATTCTACTTTAAAAAAAGAAGCGAATGCTTTAATTGATAATCTAATTGAACTAGCTAACAAAAATGGTGACAAGATTGAATCTGCTGATAAAGCAAACAAATTACTAAAAATATGTCCTTGGTTGAAAGATAAATTGGCACAAATTTCTATTAATGCAATGGGTAGTGTTGTAGCTGAAGGAGTGATCCAAGGAATCAAATTTGTTATTTTTGGCGCTTGACAGTAGAATTAGGAGTTTTAAAATATGAGAATTACATATACGTTAAATGGGTTTATTATAGTGCGGGTTCTAATCCAGGTTCAAATACCTCGCACAGCAATACTAATTCTTGGCTCTTTTGATCCTTGTAAGTGTTTTTTGAATTGTGGGCTCGGAAATGCTTGTTTTGCGACCGGTTTTTTCAGTGCAAATCAAGCTCAGCCTTGGAGCAATTCTTCTCGCACCAAAGCCATTTTTTTCCATTCGTTCAATGAAATGCCGCATTCTGTTCGGAATTCCCTGGGGAGGCCTTGCATTAAACGCTGTGTTCACAAGCCTCACATAGTTTTCACTGCATCCAAGAGAGGAAGCAATTTGCGGAAAAGAACGCGTTGACCAATCCAGTTCAGCAAGAATTGCTTTGACTTCTTTTTTAAGTTTGTTAACTGCTCTTGGGTTTTTTGAAGGAGAGATTTTGTGGAATTTTAGCATTTTGGAAAAACCCTCACTAAAACCAGAACGTTTCCTCAAATCAGGCACTTTGCCTCTTTTTTCAAGTTTTTCCCATTCCCTGCTTTTTTTCGCAATATCAATGTTTGCTTCAATTTCTTTTTTGTACCTTCTTAAAACCTGATAGGAAATGGGTTCACCTTCAAGTGCTTCCTCCAATTGAATTCTTTGCTCAGCTCCATGGAAGCCATAATTTGCTAGTTTCCAAGTAATGCGCGCAAAACTCTCAGGACTCCTGCCAAGCTCCATTTTTAAAATATTTGGAGCTCCACGATTCCAGGCTTTCCACCTATCACGTAAGGTTTTCATTGTCCTAAAACTTAAACCAAAACGCAATTGCAATTCGTGGGAAATGCTTGGACCATGCCTGTCAAATTCTTTAAAAATTATTCCCTGCAACTGCGGCGAGGCTTTTATGTGCCTTACAGCATGTTCAGGAAGCCTTGCTGCAACCAATGAATTAACAAGCCACACTACTTCAATCAATGAAACAGGGTGATTGAGTTTTTTCTCAACATTGACTGAAAGCTCTGCAGCAATTTCACGCATTCCCTTTGTGGAGCGGAATAATCGCTTTGAAATTTCCACAATTAATTGCTTCATTTCCCTCTGTGACAAATCCTTTAAGAGAAAAAGCGAAGCCCTTACAGCACGCGGACTGAATTTCATTGCCTCCATTTCAGGAATTTGAGAAATTTTCAAGGCAATTTCACCATCACGCATTGCAATAATTTTGTTCACTGCATTCCTTACAAGTTTTGAGCGTTCATTCCACACAACCCTGCGGGATGGCTTCATTAATTCACTGAGCCCAACAATTCTGTCAACTGTTGGCTCATAATCCATTACACTAATAGCGCCCTCCTTTATCGCTGTTTTATGCAATCCCTTCACTCTTTTAACCGTTGGCTTGTAAGCGGGCATGAAAAAATATTGCTTAAAGGGATATTTAATGGTTTGCAGGGCTCTCTTTGCGTAAAAGCAGAAGAACACCAATTAGTTGTATAAACTTTACGTTACATAGTTAACTTTTTAGCACGGTGAGCTTTAAAGGTAACCCAAATGATTAACTTGCTTATAATTTTGACAGCTGCACTTATTGGAAGAAAGACCTGCAAAATACTCCAACAACCAATCGTTTTAGGTGAATTAATTGCAGGAATAGCCATTGCAAGCCTTGGATTTGTCAAAATAACCGAGCCAATTTCATTCATTGCAGACCTAGGGCTTTTAATATTGTTGTTTATTACTGGACTGTCATTGGACTTCGGCGAACTTAAAAGGGTTGGAAAATCCTCTTTCACAATTGCATTAATCGAAGCATTCTTTTCCTTTGCATTTGGTTACGTACTAGCAGTTGGGTTTGGATTCTCAGTACTCCCCGCTCTATTCATTGGAAGTATTTTAATTGCTACTTCCATTGGCGTTAACGCAAAAGTTTTAAGCGAATTCAAAATGCTTAGAACAAAACTTGGCACTCTAATAATGGGTTCAGCAGTATTTGATGACGTAATTGGAGTAATAGTGCTGGGATTCTTAAGCGGTCTAGTGGCAGGCAAACTCGCATTCAGTGGAATAATACTTTTACTGCTTGCAACAATTGCATTCTTTGCTGCTTCAATTTATTTTGCTCCCAAAGCATTCAACAGACTCTTAAGAAAAGTGCCCTTCAGTCCAGAAAACCTTCTCTTGTTTGGAATCATAATAATTTTAGCTTACTCTCTAGCAGCAAAAGAAATCGGCCTGGAATTACTGCTTGGAGCGTTCTTGGGTGGACTCGTATTAGGTCAAACAAATTATTCAAAAGACTTACTGGAAAACGTTTCAATTTTAGGTGAATCAATATTCATCCCGGTATTCTTTGTAATCGTTGGAATGAAGTTTGACTTAACTGCACTTGGGCAAACAGGCTTGTTTGCAATTGCAATGGTTATTGCAGCAATGGCAAGCAAAATTGTTGGCTGCCTGCTTGGCGGAATAATTTCAAAAATAAAAATAAAAGAAGCAATAACCCTCGGCATTGCAATGATCCCAAGGGTTGAAGTACCAATAATTATTACAGGAATAGCCCTCTCAGCAAACGTTATCACAGCCGGCGTTGCTTCATCTGCTCTCGCAATGGTTTTAATTACAACGCTTGCAACACCGCCCCTTTTAGCATTCTCATTAAAAAAACTAAAAAAAGAAAACGATTTTAATTAATTTACTGCAATAAATACTTGGTGTAAACATGAAGGTTTCAAATTGCTTTAAAAAAATAACAAAAAAAGCAGCCATAGTAAACGAAAACGATTCAATTGAAAAAGTCTTAAACGCAATGCTTGCTGACAAAAAATCCAGGTCAGTGTACGTAATTAACAGCAAAGGAAAACTCACCGGCATAATTCCAATAAAAGAAGCACTTGAATTCATTGCGCCCCATTTCGCTGGCACAAAAACCACCAAAGTAACAGATCTATTCGCGAACAAGGCAAAGCATTTAATGAAAGCACCAGTATTCGTTTCACCTGACACAACATTGGAAAAAGCACTTGAATTGTTTATAGAAAATCACTTGGAAGAAGTACCAGTAATAGAAAATGAAAAAATAATAGGCGATTTAAACTGTTTGGAAGTAATCACTGCATTGAGGAATAAAAAATGAGAATTGGGAGAATTTTTTACTTTGACAAACGCGAAGAAGAAATATACAAAGAAATGCTTGAAAACCTACAATGCATGATTAAAGGTGCAAAATTTCTTGAAAAATCCGTAATGGAATTGCGTGGAAAACAGCACGACAAAGATGTTTCAAAAGCAATTGAATTCGAAAAAACATGCGATATAAAAACAACACACATAACAGAAGAAATACTGAAAATAACCCACTCAAGAAGCAGACAAGACCTCTTGCTGTTAAACCAAGGAATTGAAAAAATATCAAAATCCATTGAAGCAACAAGTTACAGGATTCAAATGTCCCGCGGCATAAGATTGCCTGATTACTTAAACGCTGGACTGCAAAAAATGGCAAAAGAAATGGTTAAAACAATTGAAGCATTCGAAAACGCCCTCAAAAACATGCCTTATTTCTCAGAAGAAGTAATAAAACACTTAGAAAAAGTACACGAACATGAGGAAAAAATGGACGACTTGAGAAGAAAAAGCTGCAATGAATTTGTTCACTCAAAAGGAAAACTTCCAATA
The DNA here is from genome assembly GCA_017608575.1 of Candidatus Iainarchaeum sp. GTDB lineage: Archaea > Iainarchaeota > Iainarchaeia > Iainarchaeales > DTGL01 > JAFCFP01. The sequence continues at coordinate 5,134 of JAFCFP010000033.1, forward strand.
CAAAAATACTACATATGGCAAGAAATAGTTACAAAAATGGAATCAATTGCAGACAACTGCGATGAAACAGCAGAAATAATAAGCAGAATAATTGCATCAAAAGACAACTATTAAAAAAAAGAACAGATAAAAATGGAAAAAGAAAAAAACAAAAAAAATAATAATCTCCGGAATGCTTGGCATTGCATTGATTACACTGCAATGCCTAAAAACACCAATCTATAAATATAACTTGCTCTTTTTCTTTTACCATGAAACGCCCTCTTAAAAGGTATAGAAAGATTGTAGGAAACGAACAAATTGACACAATTCTGGAGAAAGCATCACGCTTTCAGGACAAACACATAGTTCACATTAATTCCACGCTTTACGGTGGCGGCGTGGCAGAAATGCTTAACTCTTTAGTGCCATTAATGAACGAAATTGGAATTTCAACCGGCTGGCGCGTTTTAAAAGGAAGCCCTGAATTTTTTGTTATAACAAAACATTTCCACAACGCATTGCAAGGAGAAAAAATTGATTCAAAATATTCACGCAAGCGCATCTATCTTGAAATAAACAAAACATTTTCAAAAATAACACATTTGGAAAAACACTCATGCGTAATAGTGCATGACGTTCAACCACTGCCATTGATCAAATTCATGAAAAAACGCCAGCCATGGTTCTGGCGATGCCACGTTGATCTGTCAAATCCTGATGAACACACTTACAACTACCTCAAACGCTTCATTTCAAAATATGATAGCGTAATAATTCCTTGAAATGCGAATACTTTTCAAGCAACTCTCTGTCCAAGGGCTCCCTTGGAACCCTGTAAACATTTATTCCCTTAACCTCTTCCTCGCTTTCCTCAAAAGGTGGCCTTAAATGGATTTCAACAACTTCATGACCGTGTTTCTTCAAGCCAACAGCCAAATTCATCAAATAAGTTGAAACACCGCCAATGAGGGGATAAAAAGACTGACTTGCAAAAAAAACCTTCAATTTGCCTGCCTCCATAAGTGAAGACAAGGAAAACCCTTTTATTGATTGCCTGAAAAGGAAAAATTTAAATTATGACTCTGCACTCAGCTGCAGAGCAAAAAAACTATTTTATCCACAAATGTTTTATTTCAGTGTAACTTCGCACTGAATCCAAACCCATTTGCCTTCCAATGCCGGACTGCTTAGCACCACCCCACGGACAACCCTCTTTAACTCCGCCTCTGCGATTCACTGTAACAGTTCCAGCGAAAAGTCTTCGCGCAATTCTTTTGCCTTTCTCTCTGTCCTCAGTCCAAATACTTGCAGTCAAGCCATAAATTGAATCATTTGCAAGCCTGACAGCTTCATCAATGCTTTTAACCTTCATTACTGGCAACAATGGCCCAAAGGTTTCCTCTTTCATCAATTTCATTTTATGGTTTACGTTAACAACAAGTGTTGGTTCAAACCAAAAACCCTTCCTTTTAGGCGAACGCCCGCCGACCAAAACCCTGGCGCCTTTTTTAATCGCATCCCTTAAATGCTCTTTCACTATTTTGCGCTGAAACTCTCCAATAAGTGGTCCAATGTATGCATTTTTTCCAGCACCAAATTTTATTGCACGCGTTTCCTTTTCAGCAAGTGCAATGAATTCATCATATACCTCTCTAACAACATAAACGCGTTCAATAGAACAACACACTTGTCCACAATTGCGCATTGCGCCATGCACCACTCCATGCGCTGTTTTTTCAATGTCAGCATCTTCGCACACAATTGCTGGGTCTTTTCCGCCTAATTCCAAAATCAAGCGGTGCAGTTTTGGCGCAGAATCACGCATTATTTCAATTCCTGCTTTGCGCGAGCCCACAAAGGAAACCATGTCAATGTCCTGTTTTACCAAAAATTTTCCCTCGTCTTTTCCGCCGACAACAAAGTTGAAAACATTTGACGGCAAGCCCTTGTCTTCCAATTCATCAAAAATTTTTTTTACCTCCAACCCAACAAAAGGGGTTTGCTCTGAAGGCTTCAACACAACAGTGCTGCCTGAAACCAGTGATGGGAGCACTCCATCAAACGGAATTGCAAACGGAAAATTCCAAGGAGTGATAACTCCTATTACTCCAAGTGGTTCAAATAATTGAACGTGTTGTTCTTTTTTTGTCCTTGAAAGAGTAACCGGCTTCAAGTACTGTGGGTCATTATTGCAATGAAAATCAATTGATTCAATAACGCTTTGCACTTCAGCCAAAGCACTCCACTCGGGTTTGCCCATTTCAAAGTGGATTACGCGGGCAATCTTTTTGGAACGCTTTTTAATCAATTGCTTTAATTCAAGCAATAAGGAAACACGCTCTTCAATTGGCTTTGCAGACCATTCAGTAAAAGCGTTCCGCGCCTTTTTAACAGCCAGCCTTATTTCGTCCCTTGAAGAAACTTTTATGCGACCAAACTCGCTTTCATCCAGTGGACTAATTGAAACAATTTCATTCATAAAGAAACTAAACAAAAATAACCTTTTATTGTTTTTCAATTAAAAAATCAATTCATGGAATGCAAAATTGAAGAAAACCTGAAAAACTGCAATTGCACTTATCCCTGTAATAGAAAGGGAAAGTGCTGTGAATGCATTGCACACCATCGTGCATTGGGAGAACTGCCAGCATGCTATTTTCCAAAAGAAGCAGAAAAAACATACAATAGAAGCATTGAATACTTTTTAAAACTCCAAAAATAAATCAAAGCAAGCCAAAAAACATTGCAATGCCCAGCAATACAAGCACAATGCCGGCAACCAAATGCACATATTTCATGTTTTTATGCTGCCATTCATCCACGTTTTCAACAGCTGAAAGCCCACCGTACACCAAAAGGGTTACAAAAACCATTGGAATAATAAAAATTGAATTATAAAAAACCAGCCAAGGCAAAGCATTTGTCCAAGAAACACCTGCAAGAATTCCTCCAGCTATAAGGTATGGCCCGGCACTGCATGGAAGCAAAAAAACACTTACAAAAAGACCAATAATTAAAGCGCCTTTGGCACTAAGTGTTCCTTCAACCAAGTTATTCCAGTAAGGCTTCCACTTTTCAGGCAAATTAATAACAGGGCATGTTTTTGGGTCGCGGAAAAAATTTCTAACCTCAATTAAACCCAAAACAACAGCAAGCAATGCAATAACCCTGTAAATCCACAAAGTATCCAAATGCGTTACACTCAACGCAGACTTAAACCCAAAAATTATCAGTGCACCGGTTAAAAAATAGGCAATGAAAACAGCAATGGAAAAAGAAAGCCCTGCAACAAGGGCTTTTTTCTTTTTTTCAGGGAACTTTAAAAGAATAGCAGTTAAAAGGATTACAAGCACTGCCAAAGAACATGGATTAATTGAATCAATCAATGCAAGCAGGGCAATATTAAAAAAGCCAAGTTCACTGTGAAAAACAGGTGTTTGCTCATTGCTATTGGCAAGAAGCCTTAAAGAAACCTCTTTTTCAAGGTCATTGCAGGCAATTGCACCAGTGCAATAATAATCCTTAAAAAAAGCCTTTGGAATCACACCCCATTTGTCCATTGGAATTCCATAAGACTTTTGAATTTCAACTGCTCGCTGGGGTTCCTTTGTTATTTCAATCCATTCAACGCTTAATCTGTCAGCATACTTTTCTTCAATTTGTTCCACTATTGGCTTAACAGTTGCACAGGCAGGGCATCTCTCCGAATAAATAAAAAAAAGAACTGGTTTGGATTGCTGAACTGGAACAGCAACAGCATTTGAAAAAAGAAAAAAAACAAAAAAAACCACAAAAAAAGACCAAAGCCTCATTCAGCCACCATTTAAAAAAATAAAAGGAAAAAATAAAAAAGGAATTAAAAAGAAAGGTTTTCACCTTTTCTTCCAAAGCAGCTCACTGAAACTTATTCCACTCTTGCTTTCACTTTCCGTTGAACCGCCTTCTGTTGCTGGATTGTAAGCCCATTTTCCCTTGAATTTTTTCTCTTCTTCTGTTTCCTTTTCAGTCAATTCAACTGCTTCGCTTGAATCAAAAGAAGCTTCTTTGTCTTCTTCTGGCTCAAAGGCTGTGCCTTCAAAAAGCGGTCCTTCTGAATTCCTTTTAAAAAGGAAAATTACAACAATTGAAACAATTACCATTATGAAGAGGCCAACCGCTGGAATGTTTTCAGGAGCAAAAACAATTGAAACAAGCCCTGAAAAAAACCCTGAATTTCCGGTTTCGCTTTCAGGTGGATTTAATTGAAGGTCCAATGCTTTTACTTTTTGTGAAAGAACCGCAAGCTCTTCTTTGGATTTATTGGTTTTGACACTGGCTTCAGCGAGCTTGGAATTCAAAGAAGCCAAATCAGAGCCAAGAGAGGAAAGGGCTGATTTAAGGGAATCAATTTCTGCGCTTTGCCCTGAAAGGGATTTTTCAAGTTCATTAATTGAATGGTTTAATTTTTCAAGCGAAGAATTCAATTCGTTTATTTTTCCCTCAAGCGATGACTTAAGTGAATCATAAGAGCTTGAAAGCGATGAAACATCTGCCTTAATGTCTTCAATTTCATCAATTGCACTCTGGCCTTCCTTTGCACTCATGGCTTCAAAAACGGTTAAATCCCAATCAATTGAATCAACAACTGAACCGTTTTGGCGTGTTTCAACCTTGAGAGAATGCTCTCCAGCAGGCAAACCCTTCAAAACAACAAAAATTTTGTTATTCATCACTTCTTTGTGGATTACGTAAAAAACATCAATTGTTGCTTCTTTTCCAACCTGCATTGGCTGTTCCAATACTTTTGCTCCATCAACTGATAACACAACACTGTCAAAGCCAGAACCACTTAACTCGATTGAAACATACCAATTAACGCTTGCAGGAACATTTTTGGGTGCATTAAGAGTCAAGGCATCAATTGAAGAAAACAACAAAACAACAAAGATTAAAACCAAGGCAAAAAAAGACTTTTTCATTCAATTCCCTCACAAAATTAAAAAGCACAATGGCTGTTAAAAATAGCAAGAAAGAATATTTAAAGATTGTTGTCAATTGTTTGGCTCTTTGCTTGAAGGTTGAATCTTGTAAAGCTTGGACATCAAAAAGCACAAAACCATTAAAATCATTGTTCCCATTATAACTGGGTAAGCTGGTCTAGGAATGCTGCCAACAAAAAAAACCATTAACAAAAAAAGAAAAACTCCAACAACAAACCAGAGCTCTCCAAGCAATTCCCATTTCCTGTAATCCTTCATTTTCACCAATTAATTAACCCAAAGGCACTATTTAAAACTATGCACTTGCACTGAATTCACTAAACAAAGCAAAAAAACACGCAAACGTGGCTAAATAGTTTTTTAATTTTTCTCCAACCCCAATAAATTAGTGCTTGGATAGCACAAGGGCCTGTGGTCTAGTGGTTAGGACGTCGCGTTCACATCGCGAAGCTCGGCGGTTCGAATCCGCTCAGGCCCACTTCTGCCTTTTCTTTTTAGAAAAAGAAAAGGTAAGTTGCGAAAAGAAAAACTGTTTCAAATAAAAAAAGAAACAAAACAATTTAATTCGCCGCCAAAAGCTTGCCCTCAAAACCATTCTCTCTTGCTTCAGTGAGCACTGAAAGCAAACGCCACGCCAAACCAGTGCGGCCCTCCACAACAAAAACCGTTGAATGCGTTTCAGGTCTTTCAATCCTTTTAAGGACACGAATGTCATTGAACTCACTGTGAATGAATTTTTGGGAATTCACATCAGAAAACCAGTAAACCTCAATGGTGGAAATAGTCCTAATCGGAGCGCCTTCCACTGTATAAAGATAGGTTTTTGGAGAAAAACGCTGAGCAAAAAAGGAATCAATCTCTTTTTCGCGGACTCTCCTGTTTGGAACAAACCGCACAAAACCAGTCCAACCGGTTTTTTTAACCTCTAATGGCACTCCAAACTCTTTAACCGCTGCAGCCAATTCCTGTTCGCTTAAATCCCTTGGCAGGCCATAAACAAAAAAAGCAGCTCCCTCATCAGCTGAATCAAGCAATCCCTCTCCGCGATAATCAACAAGCACTCTTCCAAAGGAATAGGTTTCCAGCAACCCATACCATAAAGAAAAAGAATAAAGGAAAAGAATCACAAGTGCAACATTAACAAAGTTAAATACTGGCTTTTTGTTCTTAAAAACAGAGTAAAAATAATAAGCTATTGCTATAACAAAAAGCGGTGCAAGCTGGTAAACGCTTGTAGGCAAGTAATAGTCAAGCAATCCAATGGACAAAGCAAGAATGCCTGGAGCAACAACCAATGCAAACAATGCCTCGTTAAACGGCAACCGCAAATAATTGCGACCCAAATAAAGGACAAAAAAGAAAAGAATTAAAACAAAGGGTCCGGCTGCAACTCCACCATCAAGCATGTAAATAATAAACCCCAAAAAAGAAAAAGAAAAAATAAAAAAATCAAACAATTTAATTGAATCAATCCGCGAAAACAAGTGAATCAATCCAGCAAAAACAACCACAAGCAAAATTACCACAAAAAGGGAAGCCCATAACTCTGCCTGTGGAAACAATTCAAACCACGGCCGACCGTCATCAAATTGGCCGTGAAAATCAATACCCAGTGATTCAATAATAAAACGCACTGTGAGTTTTGGGAAATGGTTATGGTAAAACTTGGATGCCTCCCAGTCAGAATAATTGCCATCAGTTACAAAAGAGGCAAACTGCCATTTACCCCTGTACTGTTGTGAAAAATATTTGAACTGCAATGCTCCCAAAAAAAAACCCAAAAAAACAAAAAGAACAAAAAGCAAAAGCGCAAACCGCTCCATTCTTTTAATTCTTTTATAAAGCCCTAATTTTAATACCGCA
>JAFCFP010000084.1 GCA_017608575.1 Candidatus Iainarchaeum sp.
CTGAAATGCGTCTCTTTAAATAGTCAATTTTTAGTTGTTTTAGTGTTGCTTTTGCTTTTGTTTTTTTACTTTATAGTTTTTCCAATTGCATTGCTTTTGTTTTCATTCTTGAAAAAATAAAGTAAACTCCGAAAATGCTTAGCACTATTATTGCTGCGAAGAAGAAAATGGTGCTGGGCTCAATTTGAGTGATTATTTTTGTTTTAATTGTTGCTTTGTTTCCCTTGAAGTCTCCCAATAGTTCAACGCTTATTGTGTGCTCTTCTGTTCCAGCTAGAATTGGAGTGTCAAGTAAGAAAATGTATTTTCCTTTCATTGGGGTTCTTTTGAATGAGCCCTTTATTTTTTTTCCATCGATTTCAATTATTGCAGGTATTTCTTTTTCTCTTAAAGCGCTTCCATCAAAGTATTTTGCAATTATTTCTATTTCTTTTAATGTGTTTTCTCCCGCGTTCAATGGAGAGCTTCCTTCTTTTAAATTGAAGAATTCAATGTTTACACCTTTTCCGAGTTCAACTGTTATTTCCCTGAAATCAGCCATTTTTTCTCCGTTTACTGTTCCTTCCGCTAGAATGAGAAAAGTGCCTTTTTCTGTTTTGCTTTCCTCTGGGAAAGTGAATTCCAGTTTGAATCCTTCGTTTGTTGGAAGCATTTCTTCATCTATGTTGAATTCTTTGCTTGAAATGAAAACTCTTGCGTTTTTTATTTCTTTTTCTTTTGAAAGCACTCTTGCTTTGAATTCAATTGTTTGCCCGTAATTGAAAACGTTTTTTTCTGCAATTGGGTTTTCCATTTTTATTCTGAAGTTTGGGTTTTCTTTTTCTGTTTTTATTCCATAGCTTTCATTGAATATGCCGTTTTCTGCTTCGTCTTGGCCTTCAAGCCATAGCCATAAGCCTTTTTCTTCCCCTATTTTTCCAAGCTCTAAGTCATTGCGTGAAATTGAATAATTGCTTTCTGCATAGTATGCGTTTTCTGTTTCAGTGAAGTTTATTTGTTCCACTGTTTTTCCATTTGATTTGAGTGTACCGTGTAATTGTATTCCTTTTGCGAATTCGTTTGAGTCAGGGTAAAAGGGTTTTATTGTTATTTTTCCAAGTTTTGATCCAAAGAAAAGCTTTCCTTCTTTTTCTAGTTCAATTTTTTGGATTTCGAGGCTTATGGGATTAAAGTAAAACGGAAAACTGTCTTTTTGTTTTATGATTTTGAAGTTTTTCACCATTTCCACGTAAACGTTCAGCATTTCAACGTTTTTGAAGGATTTGCTTGATTGGAATTCTCCTTCGTATGTTCCAAGTGCGTTTTGTTGGAGTTTTATTTTTTGTCCTTTTATTTCGGCTTCAATTTTTCTCACGTTTTTGATTATTTGACCGCTTTCATCGTTCAATCTAATGCTTATTTTTACTTTGTCTCCTTTGTTTAGTTTTGCCAGCAATGGATCCATTGCTGGTGTGACAATTATGCTTATTTGTTCTTCTTTTATTTTAACTGTGTCTGAAATTGAAGCAATGCCGCCTTTTCCATCACTTACTGTTGCGGTTATTTTGAATTCTTGTTTTTTTTCAGCGTTTCTCATTTTTGAAGCGCTTATTGCTGTGTGTTTGTCTCTTGAAAAATTAATGTTTCTATCCAGTGCAGCGTAATACCACGCATAAGTTAGCGTGTCGCCGTCTGGATCCATTGCGTTCACTGAAAGTTCAAATGCACTGTTTTCTCCAATTTCTTTTCCCAATGGATTTATTGAAAAAGAAGTTATTGTTGGTGGGGAGTTTTCTTGACTGAAAGCAGTTGGCAAAAGCAAACAAAACACTGCCAGTATTGTTATTAAACAGCCTTTTTTCCTCAAAACCATTTCTTTTTCACTTTTCCTTTTCTTATTGCACATAATTAATGTGGTTTTTTATTTAATTCTTTGCTTCAGTGCTCTTTCTGTGTCCTTTAACTGTTTTTTTGGTGAAATTTATTGATTTTTTTCCGCAATTCCATTAGCTGAGCTTACTTCATCTTCTTTTCCTTTACTTCATTCTCTTTACCTTTGCATAAATCCTTTACAAATAGTGATAAATAGAAGTTTGCACTGCCCCAGCGGGCAGTCAACCAATAAAAACAAGTAACAATCAAAGCAATAGCCTACAACATAGAACAAGTCGGCAGAACAATAAAATTACAGCTGTTTATATACTGCTAAGGATTTCTACACCGCCACCACTCCCGAAACAAATAAATACACTAAAACCCCCTAATTGTTAACAGGCAAAAGAAGCCTTTTGCCCTCCTAAAGACAAAAAAAACTTTCAAAGTTGGTGTTTTAATGGAAAAACTGTTTTATTCTGCAATCGTGTTAATTCTAGTCC
>JAFCFP010000085.1 GCA_017608575.1 Candidatus Iainarchaeum sp.
CTAACAAAAAACCCATAAAAAAACAAAAAAAAAGAACATTATACATAACAAAAAATTTTTCCACTCCAAAAAAAAGAAAGAAAAACAATAAAAAAAAGCAATAAAAAAACCCAAAAACCAATAAAAAAGCATTCCAAGCAATAACAAAAAGAAAAAAGACCAAAAAACCCGTAAATTAAAAGAAAAAGCCATAAAAAAACCCAAAAGCAATGAAAAAGAATATAAAACACAAAAAACAGTTCAAATAACAAAATTTAAAATAATAAAAAGTTTGAAAAAATAAAAAAATTCGTATACATAATTTGTTTTTTCATTAACAGTTGCCCACATTTTAAAAGAAGTGTTAATATGTCTTTTTTTCCAAAACAAAACCTATTTAAAGGAGTTTGAATATAATATTACCGTTTAACGGTTTCCTGTGGAAAAAGGGGTGATTTTTTGAAGAGTATTGTGGAAAATGCAATGGACCGCACTACTGTTGAAGAAGACAGGCTTGAAGAGTTCGGTTCGCCTAAAATAATGGTTATTGGAACTGGAGGAGCTGGTTCTAATGCTGTTAACAGGCTAGCTAACATGGGTGTTAGTGGTGCACAATTAGTTGCAGTAAACACTGACAAACAGCATCTTTCACTGATAAACGATGAATTGACCAAGATTTTGATTGGAAAGAGTGTTACTCGGGGCCTTGGAGCAGGCGGCTATCCTGAAATTGGAGCAAAGGCTGCTGAAGTTTCAAGATCTGCATTGGAGGAAGTTCTCAATGGAGTGGACATGTTGTTCCTTTCCGCTGGAATGGGTGGCGGCACTGGAACAGGTTCTGCGCCAATTATTGCTGAAATTGCAAAAGAACAAGGAGCAATTGTAATAGGCATTGTTACCTATCCTTTTGCTCTTGAAAAGGCAAGGCTTTCAAAAGCAGAGGAAGGAATTAATGCACTGCAATCAGTTACAGACACAGTTGTGGTAATTGACAACAACAGATTGGTGGAATTGGTTCCAAACCTGCCAATTCAGGATGCTTTCAAAGTTGCAGATGAAGTGATTGCTAGAACTGTTCGCGGAATAACTGAAACCATTACCCAGCCATCTCTCATTAACTTGGACTATGCTGATGTGAGAGCAGTAATGAGCAATCAGGGCTTGAGTGTTATTGCAGTGGGTGAAAGTAAGTCAGTGGACAAAGTAAACGAAGTGGTTGAGGACACGCTAAAAAATGCATTGCTGGATGTTGACATTACTGGTTCAACCGGAGCTCTAATCCATATCACTGGTGGTCCTGAATTGACACTGGGTGAAGCAAACGCTGTGGGAGAAATGCTAACTGAAAAGATTGACCCAAAAGCGCAAGTAATCTGGGGTGCAAGGGTTGATCCAACATTTGAAAACAAAATTGAAGTAATAACAATCTTTACAGGAGTAACCTCGCCCTACATTAAAGGGCCAAGCAGCAAAGCAGCTGGTTCATCTATGAAATATGGGTCAAAGGATTTGGATATTGCTTTCATTAAGTAAGGCAATTCCTTTTCCTTCTTTTTCTTTTTTTTTGTTGCATGGCAGAGTATTAGAATGTGGAAAAGGGAAGAGCGTTCAGTGTTAAAAGCAAAACCATTAGCATAAAGAATGTTACTGAAATGGCTTTTTTTGTTTTTTCAATTGGATGCCTTTTGCTCGCAAAATACGGCAACAATAAAAGTGGCACTATGCGGCCACCGTCAAAAAACGGCACTGGCAAAAAGTTCACCACTGCCAAAAGAAAACTGAACAAAACAAGCCATAAAAGGAAACCATTAACGAATTGAATTATTGAAAACTGTTGAATGTATTCCGGAGGCATTGAAAATCCTTCTTTGTTAATGTTCGCAACAGTGAATCCTGCAAACTTGAATCTTTTGCTGAGGGTTATTTCTTTTTCTTCTGTTTTTCCCTCGGCAGTTTTCACTTTGAGGAAAATGGTTGCAGGCAATCCTGTTTTAATTGAATTGCTTCTAATTGGAGCCATTATTTTGACAAAGTCTTCAACTGAATTTATTTTCGTGCCATTTAATTCAAGTACCTGCATGCCTTTTTTAAGCACTCCATAGGAAGGAGATGGCTCTTTTTCCTGGCAAACAGTTATTTCTTTGCTTACATCAATTATTTCAACGTGATCAATTCCCTTTCTTGAAACAGTGCTTATTTCCTGCAATGCCGGCGCCATGTAAAAATTTGCAAACAACAACCAAACAAGCAAAAAGGGAACAATTGAAACAATGTTTGCTGATGGGCCGGCA
>JAFCFP010000086.1 GCA_017608575.1 Candidatus Iainarchaeum sp.
GCAGACAGAAACAAATGGAAAAAAAGAAAAACGCTACGGTCAGAGATGGCACGCTGAAGGCTTCTTCTCAGTACTAAAACGCTGCTATGGAACACACGTCATGGCAAAAAAGTTCAAAAACATGCAACAAGAACTGTGCTTCAAAGCACAACTCTACAACACCATGCTGCCCACAAACTAAAAACAATCCAGCCAGCCAACAGGCTGGCTTATAAACGGAATTGTGCAACACACCAGCATTTAACAGTTTAGACAGGCTTACCATAAATTTTTATTGGTTTTGATAATGTTTCTTTGAGTGGTTTTAATGGATTTTTTATTGCCAGGGAACATTTTTGTAAAAGTTGAAGACAACGTAAAGCAGACAGGTGATATAAACAATTTTTTGAAACAATTTAAATCAAAAAAAAGAAACAGCAGACCATGTATTGAAGTTAAAAAGAACACTGAATTCAACGCAGAGCAAACAGTTGATGAGTTCGGATTCTTGGATGAATTTATTGTCTTTTTTGACCGGTTTGGAAACCAAGCGTTTGTAAAAGAAAAAGGAGGTAAGTTTGAAATATTCCTTGATGAGGATTTCATTGCAAGTTATTTTAACGTACAGCCGCTTACATGGGTAATTAAAAAGGCATTGAATTATGCGGGTGGTGAAATAATCCATGGTGCAGCGCTTTCAAAAGGTGGTGAGGGGTTTCTTTTTCCTGCTTTTCCTAATACAGGAAAAACAAGCATTGCACTCAGGCTTCTCGGAGAAGGATTTGATTTTATAGGTGATGATAAATCAATAATTTTAAACGGAAAAATTTATTGTTTTCACCCGAACATTACCCTTTTGTATTATAATTTTCACCTGTGCCCTTTTCTCTATGAAAGGATTTTTGGCAATTCGCTTCTACCAAAAGCAAGAGTAAAACTGAGCTTTAAAATAAGGCAGTGGAGCAACAATCACCCAACAGCAATACGCTTCTCGGACAAATTTGTTTTTCCAGCTAAAACTTACCCTGTCGAAAAAATCTTTCCAAAGGTAAAAGTCGCATCATCTAGTGAATTGAAAAACGCTTTTTTTCTCTCAAAGTTTAAAACACGGAATACTTTTGATCTGGATTTTTTTACTGAAAAGGTTTTAAATTCAAACCTTTTTGAATTTTGGGGAATTAATAAAGTGGAGGTAATATTGGCAGCAATTAAAGGCGGGAACTATCTTAAAACCTTAGAAAAAAGAAAGAAAATAATAAGGAAAAACCTCAAAAACGTAAGGCTCGGCGAACTGGTTGTTAGGAATGGTAGGCTCACAAAGGAATCAGAAAAAAAGCTCGGGCTGAAAAGTCATTCCAAATAGCCAAGCTCTTTCAGCTGCTCTTCCACTTCGCGAATTTCTTCGTTTTTTTTCATCCTGTCGAAAACCTTTTCCTGTCTGCTGTCCCTGTTGCCGTATCTTTCAATGAGCTCTTCCAACTTGTCGGACAGTTCACTTGCTTTTTCCCTGTTCTCACTAAAAACGTTTTTTTTCTCAAGAGGATCCTCCACAAGGTTGAATAGTTCGATTGAATTTCTCTCTCCCCCCCTTGGCACAATCTTTGCCATCTTCCTTGCTGAATCCCTTAAAACCTGCAACGCGCAGCCCTTTTTTATTCTCCTCACGAGCTCTCCTGATTTGCCCAAAAGGCTCTTTGCAAATTCCTTTCTTTTTGTTTTTGTTGTCTTAATAAGTTTCCATTCCTCTGTCCTTACTGCCGAAAAATGCTTTTGGAAAAGGCCAAACCCTATCTCTGCGTCCATGTCAATGAAAGCGTACAGCCTGTCTTTTTTTCTTCCATCGGCTAGCGGCAAGAGGTTTTCCCCATCAAGGCCCTTGAAGGGCAACCCAAAGAAGGAAAGCAGTGTTGGTAGTATATCAATGCTCCTGACTTGCTCGTTTACTATTTTTCCCTTTTTCTCTGGGAAGCGCATAATAAGTGGCACTCTTACAAGCTCGTCGTATGCATTCACGCCATGGCAGAAATAATATCCATGTTCACCGAATGCCTCGCCATGGTCCGACGTCAGAACAAAAACAGTTTCTTCCAGAAGGTCATTTTCAACGAACCATTCAATGAACTTTTTGAACTCAGAATCTATGAATCCTATTGCACCATCATACATGGCAATGTAATAACCAACCCTTTTCTCGTTGCCAATCTGTTGGTATTTTGGAATGCCGTTCTTTCCAGTGTTGTC
>JAFCFP010000087.1 GCA_017608575.1 Candidatus Iainarchaeum sp.
TGCATTTGGTTGCAGGAGCAATAATTTTGTTGCTTGGAATTGCAATGTTTTTTGGCTTGGTTTGAATGAGGTCTTTTGACAGAGTGCCTTTAAGGCATTTGTTTTGAAAGGGGCAATTCGTGCATAAACTGCCCTTGAATTGCTTTCTCAGAGCAGTAAAAGTGAAGTAAATTGAAGCAATTCCAATTAAAAAGAATACAATAGTCCAAGCGGTTTCAATTAAATCCAAGCAACAAGCCTCCTTGGTAAAAAAGGAATGCAACAATCCAAGCCAATGACAAACTGTAACTCACTGCAAGCAATGTCCATTTCCAGCTGCCTGTTTCTTTTTTGATAACAGCAATAGTTGCAATGCATGGAATGTAAATAAGGGTAAACAAGAGAAAAGAATAAGCCGATAAAGGAGTGAAGTCTACTCTTAATGCTTCTCCTAAGCCTTCTTTTTCAGTGCCATACAGCGCACCAAATGTTCCAATTATTACCTCTTTTGCTACAAATCCAAATGAAAGAGCAACACCTGCCTTCCAGTCACCAAAGCCCAATGGCTCAAAAACAGGCGCAATGAATGTTCCAATCTGCCCTATAACACTTTGCTGTGAAGCGTATTCTACACCAAATGGAATGTTTGCCAAAAACCATGCCAGCAATACCGCTGTGAAAATTATTGTGCCAGCTCGTACAACAAACTGCTTGCTTCTTTCCCATGTGTGAATCGCCAATCCCGTGAGCGTCGGCAGCCTGTAGGGTGGCAACTCCATTACAAAAGGACTTGACATTCGCTTGAAAAAAATTTTTTTGAATAACAACCCGGTTAGAATTGCGAGAACAATTCCAATAAAGTAAAGGGAAAAAATTATAGTGCCTTGGTTTTCTGAAAAGAATGCTCCGGCAAAAAGGACATACACTGGAAGCCTTGCAGAGCAAGACATTAATGGAACAATCAGTATTGTGAGAATTCTGTCTTTTTTGCTCTCAAGCGTGCGTGTTGCCATTATTGCCGGAACATTGCATCCAAAGCCCAAAAGCAGTGGAATGAATGATTTGCCATGCAAGCCGATTTTGTGCATTATTCTGTCCATAATAAAAGCAGCTCTCGCCATATATCCAGAGTCCTCTAAAAAAGCAATTATTAAAAACAAAATGGCAATGTTGGGAAGGAATACCAGAACACTTCCAATTCCACCAATTAATCCATCTGATACAAGGGAAGCAAGCCATTCAGGAGCGTTTGTTGAAGCAATAAAACTGGCAGAGCTTTGACCCAAAAAAGCAAAAAAATCATTAATGAACTCAGCAAAGGGCTTTCCGGCTTCAAAGGTGAGAGTGAACATTAACCACATTATTGCCAAAAAAATGGGAATTCCAAATACTCTATTGAGCATTATTTTGTCCAATCCTTCGGAAAAACAAACCCTATCAGAACAAACAATTTTTGTTGATTCTCGCACTGCTCCTTCAATAAATCCATACCTTGCATCCGCAATAACTGTATCAATGTCTCTTCCGAAAACGCTTTCCAAGTGTTTTATGTTTTTTTCGGTTTCTTTTAAAACTTCTTCGCCGTTTTCAAGGTCTTTTATTAAATTGATTATTTCTCTGTCGTTTTCGAGGAGTTTTAATGCAATCCATTTGGGGGGATATTTTTTAGGAAGTTTTACTGTTTTTTTAATTAATTCCTCTATTTTTGTTAAGTGTTCTTCAATCTCTCGCCCGTATCCAAGCAGAGGGTTGCGGGGTTTTTTACGATGAGAAGAAATCGCTGTTTCAATTAATTCTTCAATGCCTTTTTTTTTGTTTGCTTCAATTTTTTTAACCGGAACACCCAAAAGCCTTGAAAGAATTTTTCCATTTATTTTAACGCCTTTTTCCTTAGCTAATTTAACCATGTTCAGGGCAATTACAACATTTGCGCCTAATTCAATTAATTGAATTGTGAGGTAAAGGTTCCTTTTAAGGCTTTCAGCATCAATTATATGGATTACTACATTGGGGGCTTCGTTGACAATATAGTTTCTTGCAATTATTTCCTCAATAGAATAAGCTGTGAGACTGTAAGTGCCAGGTAAGTCAACAATTTTTATTTTTTTCCCCTTAAACCGCATGAATCCTTCTTTTTTTTCAACTGAAGGATTCATGCGG
>JAFCFP010000034.1 GCA_017608575.1 Candidatus Iainarchaeum sp.
GATACAGAATGCATTTTTACCTATTCCGATGTACTTTACACCCAAAAAACATTCGATGCACTCCTTAAAAAAAAGGAGGATATTGTGGCGGTTGTTGCAAAATGTCACGTTGACCATGAATCAGAAAAGGTAAAGGAAAAAAATGGGAAAATAATCGCGATCAGCAAGGATATACCTGAAAGTGAGGCGTCTGGGGAATTTATCGGGCTGATGAAATTTTCAAGGGAAGGCGCAAGACAACTCAAGAAAGTCCTTGAAGAGATAGCTTGTGAGGATACCTTCCCTGAGCACTATTTCACTGTCGCAATTGAAAGGCTCTTGCAAAAGGGAATTGATGTACACGTTTCCTATGCTTCGGGACCGTGGATTGAAATAGATTACCCCAACGAACTTGAAAGGACAAGAAAGGAGATATGGCCTGCAATAAAAGAGCTCGATTTACGGAAATAGGGAGCGTTTAAATGGAAAAAAGGAAAGACAAACTGGCGGAATTCCTAAAATGGCAGAAAAAGATTTTCTGGACTGTGTGGATTACATATGCATCTTACTACCTCCTTAGAGTAAACATATCCATTGCACTTCCCGGAATAATGAATGAGTTCGGACTCACAAAAACGGCAATGGGCGCCGTGCTTTCAGCCTTCTTTATAATGTACGCCTTTGGACAGTTCGTGAACGGTCAGCTAGGGGACAAATTCGGTGCAAGAAAATTTATTGCAATTGGATTATTTGTCTCCGCCTTGCTGAATATTGCATTCGGCTTTACGAGCAATTTCCTAATAGGAATGATGGTATTATGGGGCCTCAACGGCTTCTTTCAGGCAACAGGCTGGCCGCTGAGCGTCAAAACAATCGCGAACTGGTTTCCTAAAGGCGTAAGGGGCAAGATTGGGGGAAGGCTTGGCACATCCTACCAGCTGGGAAATGCCTTTTCCTGGGCACTTGCTGGAGTGGTTGTTGGCTTCTTGGGTTGGAGATGGGCTTTCTGGATTCCGGCAACAATCACCATATTTGTAATAATCAATTGGCTCACCAAAATAAGAAATGCACCAGAAGAGGCAGGCTTTCCCACACTAGAGGAAACAGAAAAAGGAATAAAAGAATCAAAAGCAAAAAGTGACCATCACCTCGGGTTCAGGTTCACGCTTGGCAAAACACTCAAGAATCCGGTGGTGTGGATTGTTGCATTCGGCCTGTTCTTTTTGAATATTTTGAGATACGGCTTTATCAGCTGGGCACCAACTTATCTGTTCGAGGCACAGCAAGCGTCAATGTTCGGCATGGCATTTAAGGCACTAATGTTCCCAATTGCCGGCTCGTTTGGGGCCTTGTTCGCAGGCTGGATTTCAGACAAGGGCTTCAGTTCAAGAAGGGCCCCCATTTCAGTAATAATGCTCTTGCTGCTTGCAGTTTCGGCATTCCTTTTCCCGCTTATCCCTGGAGAGCAATGGATTTTAAGCCTTTTAATATTAATGATTATAGGATTTATGACATTTGGACCGCATGTATTGATGGTAGGAGTTATGGCAATGGACTTGGGAACAAGAAAGGCAGCATCCTCCGCAGCCGGCTTTATTGACAGTGTGGGCTACATTGGCGTGGCCTTTACTGGAATAGCTAGCGGTTTCCTCATTGATTCCTTTGGATGGAGTGCAGCATTCAATTTCTGGGTCTTGAGTGCAATAATTGCCGCAGGGTTGATGACACTGCTATGGAACCACAAGCCAAAGGATGGAAAGTATCACTGAAAGCGGGCGGAAAAATGTTTGATTTGTTCAGAAAAAAGAAGAAAAAGAATGTAATAATTCTGCTCATTGATGGCGCGAGGGTAGACAGGCTTGAAAAATTCACGGGGTTTCGCTCGGTCCTTGAAAAGGGTTCTCTCTTTTCAAATATGGTCACATATGCGCCATACACTATTGCTTCAGTACACGCTGTAATGAGCGGAATGTACGGCTCAAAGAACGGCGTTGACAGCTATTATAGTTACTTCGATTTCAAAAAGAACAAATGCAAAACACTAACCGAATACCTCCACGAAAACGGCTATTACACAAAGGCAGACGCAATAAACAAACTCGTCCTCCAAAAGGATGGCTTTGATGAACTACTTATACACGACGAGCACAAGGACAATTTGCTTGAAAGGCACAAAAAAATGCTCGCGGAAATGAAAGAAATTGAGAAAAAAGGGAAAAACTTCTTTCTCTACTTGCATTATAGCAACATCCACACCGCAATAGTCGACAACGTAATAAAGAAATTCGACGATTTTAGCTCCGAGTATTTCAACAACAGGGAAAAATACATAAAAGAATACGATACATACTTCGCCAAAGCAGAGAACTATCTCCAAGGGATTTTAGGGGAAATTACAAAACTCGGCTTTCTTGAAAGCTCAATTGTTGTGATTTTCTCCGACCATGGCATCGGGACAGGGGAAAGGATTGGAGAAAAGGTTTATGGCTCGTTCTGCTACGATTACACAATAAAAACATTCGCCTCTTTTATTGGCGAAGGCTTTCCAAAAAAAGAGTTCACAGCACAGACAAGGACAATTGATATAATGCCCACACTGCTTGATGTGCTGGGAATAAAAGAGGACAAAAAATACAACAAAATGCAGGGCAAATCACTGCTTCCAATAATAAACGGCAAAGAACGTGAGTCAAGGGCAGCATTCAGCGAAACAGGTGGCTTGGGCGGACCTTGGCCCTCCCCAAAAAAGCCAAATGTGCATTCCCTTCGCTTTAATGGCTGGAAGCTCATTGTGAACGACAATCCCGGAACAAAGGAACTATACAACCTGGAAGAAGACCCGGGAGAAGAAAACAATCTCATTAAAAAAGAAAAGGAAAAGGCAAATAAACTGCGCTCATTGATGAAAAAAATCAGCAGGAGCTGATTCTGATAGTATTCTCCTTTGACTATGAGTTCACAGCTTTTTTATAGGTACCCCAACCCTTTCAGCTGATTGCTTGTTTTTTCCTTGGGTATAACCTTGAGCGGCTCCTTTAATATAACAGAATTCTGCAATTCAACCCATTTTTTGAGTTTATTTTCAAGTTCTTTAAGTTTATCCCTGTTTTTACTGCAAAGGTTTTCTTTTTCATAAGGGTCATTCTTCAAATTATACAATTCAACCCCGCTTGTGAGCTTTTTTTTCTTTTTTGAACCGCTTTTAAGGTTTTCCTTGAGCAAAAGGCACGCCTTTTTTGTATAACGGGGCAACCATTTTCTCCAGTTTTTGTCAAAAACCTTTCTTGCCATAAACTCACGCTTTATTAACTTCCAGCCCTCACTGCGCACTGAGCGTATTACCCTCAAATTTGTCTCTATTTCATTGAATGCTGTTTTTTCACCAACAGAAGTTGTGCCCTCCAACAAAGGGACAAGGCTTTTGCCATGCGTTTTAAGGTTTGCTTTTATTCCTAGCAATTCCAGAAAAGTGGGCATTAAATCAATGTGCCGTACTTGGACGTGCATTTCCCGCGCTTCATGCAATGGGCTTTTTATCAGTAATGGCACTTTTATGAGTTCGTCATAAAAACTGTAATCGGAGTGCCCCATTCGCCCATGATCTAAGAATTCCTCTCCATGGTCTGCAGTTACAATAAAAAAAGTGTTTTCCCACAAGCCAAGTTCTTTTATTCCGTCAATTAATTCACCAAACGAATTGTCAAAAAAGGCAATACCTCCATCATACAAATCAATAATGCGACTGAGTTCTTTTTCTTCAAGCTTTCTCCAAAAAACGGTTTCAATTTCAGTTTTTCCAACCAAATTTTTTTCCTCAAATGAGTCCTTTTCAATGTTATAAAACTCTTTTGTGTTGGGCAACTTATTATAAATTAACTTGAACTTATCAGTTCTCATCGAAAAAACATTTGGCCTGTTTCTTACTGGCGAATCAAGACCCGCGGTCTCAGAAAAAGCCCATTTCTCCTTATCTTTTCCTGACAAAACACGCATAAGGCTTTCCCCCTGCATTTTAATAAAAGCAGTATCCTGACTTATTCCAAGCACCTCCAAAATTGTTGGAGCCAAATCAATAGTTCTAACCATCTTATTAATTACTTTGGCTGGAAAAGCCTTTCCGACTATTATCGCAAATGTCTTGATAGCATAATCATAGCAATAAACACCATATCTCCTCTCACCCGGTTTTTCCCCTGTTCCAGTACCATGATCTGACATAACAACCAGCAAAGCATTATCCAAAAGATTTTTTTGGTTTAATTTCAGCAAAATCCTCTTGAGATATAAATCAGCATCTTTGTGATAGGAGAACAAATTTTTCCAGTTCGCCTCCTTGTTTTTAAAATATTTTTCATCAAATTCTCCCTCTGTCTTTTTTATTACATTTATTGTTGTCGATGTGTGAATGAATGGATAATGCAAATAAAGGAAAAAATTGCCTTTTGTTTTTTTTCCATTTCGGCTGTTTCACTAATTATTTTCAAGTGCCTTTTTAACACGTCGTCCTTGAACTCATTATGTACTGTAAGCTTTTCAAAGCCCTGCTTTGGGCAAGCCATTCTATTTATTGTATCGCCACGGGTCCAATAGCCAGCGTCCTTCAAGTAAGAAGCCAGAGTTTTACATTCCTCTGATTTGAAGTTAGGAACAGCCCAGTAATTATTTACTCCATTTCTGTTTCCATAGATCCCTGTGAACGTAGCATACATCGAAGCAATTGTAGAGGGCGCATATGTTATCATTGTGTTAAAAAAAGAACCCTTGTTAATAAGTTCCCTAAATACTGGCAACCTTTGAACCATGTCAACCCTTGCGCCATCAATCAACAACAATATTATATTCATTCTAAATACCCCAACCTTACCAATTGCCTCCTTGTTTCCTCTTCCTTTGGGATCTCAGAATACTTTACTTTTTTGGCTCTCATTTTTATGAGCCATTCATTCAACTCTTTTAGCAGAGGTTCTGCTTCTTTAACCCTCAAACCGAGGTTTTTCCTTTCCTTTTTATCCTTTTGCAGGTCAAAAAATTCAACATTGCTTAAAATAGATTTGCCCAACTGGCGGCTTTTGAACAACAATAAAAATTTCAAAACATACCTTGGAAAAAACTTCAAAAAATCCCGCTTAGCAATTTTTTCCCTCTTAAATTCCCTCTTAATTAACTTAAAATCATTTGTTTTTATCATCGAAATGCTTCTCAGATCAAGTTCGACATTTATGAAAGCCCTAAGATTAAGCGCTCTTTCAAACTTAACATAACCAACCAAATTAATACCATCTACATCAGAACTCATTCTCTTGTTCAATAAGCCAAAAACAGTTGGCAATACATCAATCCCCCTCACAAGGCGTTTTTCCTTTTTTGGCAAGAGCCCGGGTGCTTTTAAAAGCAATGGAACATTCACCAGTTCCTCATAAAGGTTGTCTTCAGGTGTTCCAATTTTTCCATGATCAAAAAATTCCTCTCCATGGTCAGCAGTCAAGATTATAATTGAGCTATTATAAAGATTCCTTTTCTTTAAAAATTCAATGAATTTACCGAAATGTAAATCAAAAAAGGCTATCTCATTATCATACCGTTTTATTACCTCTTCTTTTTCCACTTCGGTCAGTTTTACTTTTCCTTCAGAAATATTTTGGAAATCCTTTTTGGTTGTCTTTACTTCAGTTCCCCCAAGGGAAAACTTTTCAACGAATTGCTTGTGTATTTCAAATGGGTGGTGAACATCAGAGCAATGGATAAAAACAAAAAAAGGTTCTTTGCAACATTCAATGAAATCCATTGCCTGCTTTGCAGTTTTTTCAATAGAATAACCGTTACTTTTAAATACATCAAATCCATTATCGAAACCAAATTCTTTTGAAAGGTAACCACCGCCTGTGAAGGCAGCCGTGCAATAGCCCTCTTTTTTTAGCATTGTTGCGATCGTTGGCGTGCTCTTTTCAAGCCTCGTTTTTTCATTAATGCAACCATGCTGTTTTGGATAGAGTCCTGTAAGAAAGGACGGAATTGAAGGCAATGTAGCATTCCCTTGGGCAGTAGCATTGGAAAAAATAACACAATCTCTTGCAAAATTATCCACGTTTGGGGAAGTATCTTTGGCATAGCCGTAACAACCCAAATGGTCCTTCCTCAAGGAGTCAACTAACAAAAAAATAACATTGTAATCTTTTCTGGTGAGGGCCATTTTAATCATATCAAATCTTGTCTGTAATCATTTAAATAATTGTTGGTACAAAAACCCACAAAAACCTACAAAGGCAAAAATAAAAGTTTTAAAGGAATTTGCTGGTTGATTAAAAGCATGGAGCTCATGGAATTGAAAAGTGACCCGCAATGGAATTACTTTCTTTTGCAATCAAGAAATCCCCATATTTACCAGACAAAAGAAATGGCAAAAGTAATGGAAACCCTAAACTTCAATGCGAGATTCTTTGTGCTTCTTGACGGGAAAAAAAGAAAAGCCCAAATCGCCCTCCTTGAAAAAAGACCAAATGGGCGCCTAATAAAAAAACTTGCAAGTTCCTGGCTTTCCTATTCACCACCTGCCCTTCTCTGCAAAAAAAGTAAAGAGAGAGAAATATTTAATTTGCTCATCACTGCATTACAAAACAAAGCAAAAGAAGATGGAATCAGTTGGATTACTATTTGGTCCAGCCCACAGTGGGACCCTGTTGACTGGTTCAGCGAGCTGGATTTTGAGTCAAGCGAAAAGGAAAATGCTGTCCTTGAACTGAAAAAAACAAGTGAGGAAACCTGGCGTTCTCTTTACAAGCATGCTCGCAGAGATGTCCGCAAAGGAAAAGAAACAGAGGCATTCCCAAAAGAAGCCCAATTATTAAACGAAATGAAAGCATTCTATGCAATTTACAAATCCCACCATAAACACATAGGCATTGCCCCTTATCCCTGGAAATACTTTGAGGCATTCTGGAACGAAGTAATCGAAAAAGGAATGGGAAAGCTTTTACTTGTTCAGTTGGATAAAGAAATAATTGCCGGGCTTTTAGTTGGAACTTTTCATAATGAAATTTATGAGTCTTCAAATGCAATAAAACCAAAAACCTATAAGTACTTCCCTACAGACTTAATGAACTGGAAGCTCATTGAATGGGCGGTTCCAAAAGGCTACACTATCTTCGACCTATCAAACGTTCCCACCGGAAAAATCGGGGGAAAAGAGGAAGGAATCAAGAGGTTCAAGAAAAAATGGGGTAAAATAAAAAAATATCACGAGTTCAGATGGTATTCTGGCAAGATAAAAAAAATAATGATTAAAGGGATAAAAAGTATAAAAGGCGATTGAATGGTGAAACTTATTTTTGGAGTGGATGACACAAGCCCTCCATTCATGGAAGAATTAAATCTACTGCAAGACTTCTGTAACAAGTTTCCAAAATTAAAAGTAACACACTTTGTACCTGCATGCTATTCTCTAAAAAGCTTTTCATTGTTCATGCGTGGGTTAAAAAAAATTCTCCCCCTTAACGCAAAAAAAATCATCTTTAGAGCACTGGATCCACAAAGCGAAGAAAACAGGATTGATTTGAACAAAGAATTCTGCACATTATTCAAAAAAGAAATCTCGAAAAAAAGATTTTCTGCAGAATTGCATGGCCTAACGCACTTTTCCCCTGAAAATCTTTCAGCAGAGGAGTTTCTTTACAGGGATAAAGAAGAAATAAGGAAAAAAATTGAAGAAAGCATTGAAATATTTAGAAGGGCAAAATTTCCAGAACCAAAAGTACTGGCTCCACCTGGATGGGGTGTTACTACCAACCTCCTCGCCGTACTAAAGGAAAAAAATCTTGCAATTGCAGGAAGCATGACCTCGCATGCCCTTAGTGCAAGAAGAAAAAGCAAAGGCGCTGGGTTGAAAAATGTTTCACCACTTTTCCCTGAAAGGGTCAACGGCGTGTTGAACATTCCAAGGAATTGGGATTTAAAAGAAGGCACAATTGAAAGAGCAGAGAAAATAATTACCTTAGGGGGATTAATAGGAATACATGCCCACATTGCCCCAATTGGTGTACAAAATGATGTAAACAAAGAAAACCTTTCAAACCTTGCAAAACTTCTTGAATGGCTTGAAAGCAATTGTAGTGAGGTGCAATTTATGCATTTTAGGGAGGTCATTCAATGAATGCACCTAAAGTTTCAATAATAATGGCTGCCTTCAACGAAGAAGAATTGATTGGAAAAAGCATTGATTCCCTTTTGCAGCAAAGCTATTCCAACTTTGAATTGATAATAGTAAATGATGGCAGCACAGATTTAACTGAAAAAATAATCCAAGAAAAAATGAAAAAATCAAACAAAATAAAATATTTTAAAATAAAGCATGTGCCTGGAAAAGGATGCGTTAGGCCACGGGTGTATGGAATAGAAAAAAGCAATGGCGAAATAATTTTTTTAGTTGATGCGGACGCATGGTATGAAAGGGATTATTTAAAAAAATGCATTTCTGTGCTTAAGGAAAAAAATGTAGCAGGAGCTATTGGAAAGTTGAGGGTGTGGGAACCAAAAACATTCATTTCAAAATACCGCGACTTGCAATACAGATTGAGGTATAACAACCCTGAAAGGATAAGAAATGAATTGAAGCAAGGAAGAACTGCTGTCTGGATTTTCAAAAGAAAAGCGTATCAAGAGGCAGGAAAATATAATGAAAATTTACCCTATGGTGAGGACATTGATTTGACCTGCCGAATGATGAAAAAAGGTTACAAACTTGAATATGTTCCAACTGCAATATGGAAGCACAAGTGGCCAGAAAAGCCAATTGAAGTTATAAAATTTAATTACCACGCTGGCAAGAAAAGCTACCCCTATTTCAGAAAAAATCCAAAACAAATACTTGTAAAAGGATATTTTCCACTTATTATTCCGTTACTCCTTTTTATTCCCTTTCATTGGGTGTTTATTGCACTTGCGTTAATTCATATGGCCCCAATGGAATTTAAAGGGATAAAGCTTCTGTTCAAATCAAAATCAAAAAACAAGCCTTACGCTCTTTTAAGCCCATTGGTTTTTTACATTAATAACATTCCTTTCTTTGCTGGCCTAGTTGCTGGCTTTTTGGGGGGCATGAGATAAATGGCAGTGCTTGTAACTGGTGGAGCGGGTTTTATTGGATCTCACACAGTTGATTTGCTTCTAAAAAAAGGCATTAAAACTATTATTCTAGATGACCTTTCCACTGGCAAAAAGGAATACATCAACAAAAAAGCAATATTCTTTAAGGGAAGCATTTGTGATTCAGATCTCCTCAAAAAAATTTTCTCAGAAAACGAAATTGGGAAAGTATGTCATTTTGCAGCCCAAACAAGAATAGAGCAATCAATGAAAAACCCCATAAAAGATGCAGAAACAAACATTTTAGGAACCCTAAAATTACTCGAAGCAAGTGCAAATGCCAAAATTGAAAAATTTGTCTTTGCTTCAAGTGCTGCGGTTTACGGTTTTACTGACAAAACAGCAGTAAAAGAGACCTCTCCAAAAAATCCCTTTTCACCATATGGAATTTCAAAGCTTGCCTGCGAACAATACATTGAATTCTATGCAAAAAGAAATGGATTTAACTATTGTAATCTGCGCTATGGAAACGTTTTTGGTCCAAGACAAAACACACAATATGGTGGAGTGATCGCGAAGTTTACTCAAAAAATGCTGAAAGGAAAGCCCCCGGAAATATTTGGCTCGGGAGAACAAACACGTGATTTTATTTTTGTAGAAGACGCGGTAAGAGCGACAGTTCTCGCACTTGAAAGTGACAAAAGTGGAAATTTCAATATTTCAGGTTCAAAACAAACAAGTGTTAATGAAATTTTTAAGATGCTTTCAAAACTAACAGAATTTAACCAAACACCTGTTTTCAGACCAACAAGAGAAGAAGTAAAATTTAACCAGCTTGACTGTTCAAAGGCATACAATGAACTGGGATGGAAAACAAAAGTGCAATTAGAAAAAGGGCTCCAAAAGACCGTTCAATTCATGCGTTCCCTGCCTTAATGCCAAAAAGGCAAAAGCGACTTAAGGGAAGAGTAGAAGAATTTCAGGTCGCGGAAGCGAGGGATTATTTCAACCCTTATTTTAAGCCCATGCAAAAAGTAAAGCATCACAAGCAGGTGCACTAAAAACACAATAGCCCTCGTAAGAACTATGCCAACTACACGCAACGAGGAAATAAGAAAAAAACCTACAAACACTTGAACCAGTAGTGCTACAAATTGCGACTTTGCAAGAAGGTCAGCTCGGTTCAACGCCTTAAAAATGGTTGCAATCGGAGAAGACAGGTTCAAAGCAAAGAGCAGTATAAAAAAGGGAAAAAGGTAAAAGCCTTCTAAAAATTCGGGAAAAAGAACCTCTAGTATTGTTTCGCCAAAAATAAGCAACAAGACACCCATTGAAAGAGTCAATATAATGGAAAACTTTATACTTAGCGAGGCAAACCTTGCCATTGTTCCTGAATCTTTATACCTTTCAATGTTGTAGGGCAGTAAGACCATCACAAGTGCATTGCTTGGGGCTTCAAGTAGGTAGGTCGCTATCTTATTTGCCAAGTAATATAAGCCAAGCTCCCAGTTAAAAACAAAAAGTCCCATAAGGACAAGTTCGGTCTGTACCCTTAACCTGTGAAAAATGTTCCAGGATACAAACCCCTTAGCATATTTTTTAACATCTTTTAAATCGGGAAAGCTCTTTTTGAATTCAAGTTTGCGAAAATAAAAAAGGGCGAATGCAATAAAGAAAAGAACCGATATGGCCTTTGCATACAGAACCCCAAAAATTCCAAAGCCCAATACCGCCACAAAAACAAACGCAAAAAACAAGTTTATGACATTTTCCAAAACAAGCCCTTTAAGCACCTTGCCAAAGCACTTGAAACCAAGGAAAAGCCTTGTAAACAACTCGTAAAGAGGAGTAATAAGAATTAGCACTGTTGCAAGCCTGAAAAAGTTGGCACCGCTTTTCCCCATAA
>JAFCFP010000088.1 GCA_017608575.1 Candidatus Iainarchaeum sp.
GTTTTTCACTAGGAAGATCTCGCTGCTGTAGCCCTTTCCCAACTTTTCAACAAACTGCAGGTTCTTTTCTTGGAGAAATGGCCCAATCCTTTGGAGCATAAATAATTAAAAGAAGATAAACTATTTTATTTTAGGGTTTTTTAAATGCCGGAGGAAAACATTACAAAAACCGGCACTCCTGGTTTGGATGGCCTTTTTTCAATAAAGGGTTTCAAGCAGAAGAGCAGCATTCTTGTGACAGGTGAACCTGGAGCAGGCAAGAGCATTCTTGCAATGCAGTTCATTTACAATGGAGCAAGGCTGTATGGGGAGAGCGGGGTATTTGTTACCTCAGAGCAGAGTGTTGAAAAGGTCAGGGAAATTGGCAGAACCCTTGGAATGGATTTCGAACCACTTGAGAAAAACGGCTTGATTAAGCTGATGAAGGTGCCTGTTGCAAGGGGCTATGAGATGGCTCCAGATGAGTTGATAAGTACTGTCAGAAAATCAGAGGTGAAGAGGGTTGCCATTGATTCAATCAGCCCCTTTGAGTATCTTGCTACTGACGTGAGAGATTTCAGGATAAAGATACTTAACTTCGTTGAAATGCTTACAAAGCAAAACATTACTTTACTTGTTACAGCGGAGAAAATGAAAACTGATTTTGACAGGGTTGAGTTTGCCCCAATCGATTTTCTCTTTGACGGCTTGATAATGATGGGCCGTTTAAGAAAGGCTGTTACCTTCCAAAGGGTTCTAAGTGTTATAAAGATGAGGGGCACTGCCCACAGCGAAGAACTGTATCCGGTAAAAATAAGCGACAAGGGCCTTGTAATAGAAAAACTTGAAGAATAGGGTGAAGCAGTTGGCTGTCAGGTTCAGGCCATGTTTTGCCTTGTAATAGAAAAACTTGAAGAATAAGGCCTATAAGGCTTTGTCAGATTCTGTTTTTAAAATAAAAAAAGATTGAAGTGCCAGAAGACCTTTTGGGGCAAAAGTCGCAGTGGTTGAAGTTGTCAGATTCTATTTTTAAAATAAAAAGGATTGAAGGGCGTTCACTTGTTTCAAAACGCCCTGATTAAAGGAAGGAAAAATTTTACTCTGCTTCCTCTTCTTCAGGAGCTTCCTCTTCTTCAGGAGCTTCCTCTTCTTCAGGAGCTTCTTCCTCTGTCCCTTCCTCTTCTTCCTGGAATCTCAATTTCATCTACATCACTCCTATGGGTTGATTTTCCAATTGGGAGTCAAAAGCTTTAAAAATGGAAGCGGTAGCCTATTTTTTGGGAAAATTTCAATTTCACTCAACCTTCACTCCGAGCAAATCAAAAATCCTCTGAGGGCTGCTTTGAAACAATAGGTTTGGTTGCTAACAAGTTCTTTACAGTCCAGAAGGCAGGAGACAAAAAGAAAATAATTGTAGTTGCGCTATGGGAATCAAGCAAAAAGGAGGTTGAAACATGGTTTTCAAAACAAAAATAAAGTGCCCGGTTTGCGAAGGAGCAGCCAAGTTGTCAAAGACAAGTATAGAAGTGTTTGACAAAGCAATAACACTAAAAGACAATCCAATATACAAATGCAGCCAATGCGGAGAAACATCTGCAACCAGCAACATCGTTGACAAGACCCTCAAAGAAGCAAAAAAACAGTTTGGTTTCTGCCGCCAGATAGTCTCAACAGGCGGTTCCCTCGCAATAATACTGCCAACAGACCTGGCGAAATTTTACAAACTAAAAAAAGGCGAAAAAATAGAATTAGTGCCAGCAGGAGAAAAACTCCTTAAAATAAAAATATGCTGAAAAAAGCCGCGAAAACAATGTTTTTAAGGGCTTTTCAGGGGCAGATTCTGTTATAGCATACACAGGAAAAATAGGCACTTATATCCATCAGAACATGTTGTTTTTTAAACATTTATATCCATCAATTTTTTACTTATTTTTTCTGTTGAATTCATTGAAAAACTAAGCAGTTTAAGGAGGGATGTTAAATTATGGCGGAAGCAGCACAACAACCAGTTGTTTTCCTTACAGAGGGAACAAAAAGGACGAGGGGCAGAGATGCCCAGAGAATTAATATTTTGATTGCAAAGGCTGTTGCCAATGCAGTCAAGAGCACTCTCGGGCCCAAGGGAATGGACAAGATGATA
>JAFCFP010000089.1 GCA_017608575.1 Candidatus Iainarchaeum sp.
CTCACTCAAACCAATATCCGCCCAATCCCAAGACAACAAAACACGAGGCCTAACACGCTCACCAGTACGCCCAAAAACCCCATTAAAACCAATACAAAAATTCTGATCAGCATATTCAAGCTTTGAGTGAAATTTATCACCAGCTTTATTAATAAGGAAGATCTTCACGTTCTGGCCGCTTCCAATCTCGCTTGAATCAATCTGGCCTTGATTGCTTCCATCTTCATTGGAATAAAAAAGCGTTACTCCAAGTTCTTTAAACATTGATTCACTTGGCTTGGCTGCACTTATATTTTCAACTATAACAACTGATTGCGCTTCAGCAAGCGTTAAAGGAAACGCTGTTTCAAAAGAACAACTTAAACCATTGCCACAGCCACTGGCTGTAGCTGAAGTGATTTTAATTGCTTGAGAACCAGTGTTGACAACAGTCCATTTAATTGCTTCAGTTTTTTGAGTGTCATTTTCAAAAAATTCCAAGTACTTATTAGCTCCTTTTAGAATGGTAAGAGGGTGTAAATTGGATGGCTCAACTGAAGGACTTGGCTCTGGAGGCTCTGGAGTGCCACAATAATAACAATTCCCTGAACCAGTGTTACAACAATAATCAGCTCCATATTTGTTAACACACCACGCATCACTTGTACATTGGGAAGAAGTGCTTTCCACGCATGAATGGTTCTTGCAAACAAAACCAGTTGGACAACTGCCACAATTTTTTGTGCCCCCACAGCCATCCTTGCAATAACCGCATTCCCAAGAAGGCTGACAACAATCACTTGCCACACAGGGTGGCTGCTTTATTGTAACTGAAATCGACTTAGTGCACCACATATCGCCTTCATAAGTAGCCCAAGCCTTGCAGGTATAAGTACCGGGGCTGTCAAAAACACAATTATGAGAAGGATCGTTGCTTGCTGGTTTTTGCACTGCAGGCTGGTTGCCACACTTGAAATAAACATATCCTTTTGAAAGATACTTTTGCGGAATTGACGGCCCAGTAATCTGAATCTTTACTGGTTCTCCAACCTCTCCAGGATTCGGGCTAGCACTAATTGAAAAATCAGCACAGCTTGGCCCACCACCACAGCCAGAAATAACTACCAAAGCCAACAGGGAAAACAAAACAAAGAAGTTTAATGCATGCCTTCTTTTTAGTTTTTTGAAGGATTGAAAATGTTTCATTATTATACCGCCTTAATAATTTAATGCACTTTACTGCATTTAAAGTTTTCCAAATTAATATTCCATGCTCCATTAATGCGATTTTCTGCTTCTTTTGCTGAGTCTTCCAAGCGCTGTTCATTCCAATAAAAACTATAAACCCCCTCACTCAAAGAATGCACACAAACATCCTGCTGCCCAATTAAATCCAAAACATTCTTTATAGTCATTGAATTTCTTGAACCAAGAAGTATCTGTTGTGATTGGTTATCACTAATTGAGTCATTGGAAGAAAAAATAAACGAATCACTTTCACATGAACTGTTAAGCACATAGTCTTTTCCTACCGGCGTATAAAACACTGACTTAATGAACATTTCTCCAGGAAAGTCAATGTTTTTCCACAAAAAACCAAAAGAATTGCTCCTTGAATTCAATGGCACACAGCTTTCGCCAAGCAGGTCACTCCTTGAATCCTGCCTTTTGTCAAAAAGGTTAGCATTATAATAATCCTTGCACAACAGAGCTGGAGACGTTGCAAACCCAGTCCAATATGAAATGAAATCTTTTGCCTTTCCAAAAAGCTGAGAGTTTTCTGAAAGGGAATAAAACGATTCAGCAACAGAATCATGGCTTTTTATGCCAGCAAGAACTGTTGTTGCATTGCTTGGAGAGAATTCAATTGATTTTCCTTCAAGGTCAATGGACAAAAGCTGGCCTCTTTTTGAAATATTGGTTGTGTCAAAATCATTAAAAGACTCAACCGAATAAACACTCAAACCAGAAATTGGTTCTCCACTCAAAGCAACAGTTTTTATCAACTCAGAACCAACACTAGACAAAGCAATTGGCTCAGACTCATTCAAAAAACCCAAACCATAACCCTTTCTCTCCTTTCTGCCATCTTCATCAACACGCAGTGTTCCAACCAATCCATTAAAAGGC
>JAFCFP010000035.1:0-1023 GCA_017608575.1 Candidatus Iainarchaeum sp.
TTATTGCAGAGCTTGAAATCATGGAACAAGGAATGCAACCTCGCCAGCCATTAAATGCACACCCAAACCCAAAAACAATTGCAGAGCTTGAAATCATGGAACAAGGAATGCAACATTTTAACAACATGCAGAATATTCCAACAAGGGTTAATTGCAGAGCTTGAAATCATGGAACAAGGAATGCAACTTTCAACTATGAATTCATCGAAATTGCCTTATGCTAATTGCAGAGCTTGAAATCATGGAACAAAGAGTATAAAATGGCAAACAGAGGAGATAGCACATAACTATACCTCAACCCTAAATTTTGCAATTAACGTTACATTTTTTATCCTTCTTGATTTTATCCTTATTATGCAAATTGTTCTAAATAATTTTGGCACATTTCTTGGGAAAAAAGGAGACCGTTTTGTTGTAAAATGTGAAGACAAAAAAGAAGAATTTGCGATAAGCAAAGTTACCCAAATAATAATTGCTGCTGCTTCAAGTATTTCAATAGAAGCAATAAAGCTCGCTTTAAACAATGAAATTGACATCGTCTTCCTCACTGGTTATGGAAAGCCTATTGGCCGGATTTTCCCCTGCAAATTAGGAGGGACAACTTTAACAAGGAAGAAACAACTCGAAGCTTATTATCAAGATAAGGGCAGCAACATTGCAAAAAAACTTGTGATAGCAAAAATTTTGAATCAAGCTTATTTTCTAAAAGCATTAAGCAAAACAAGAAAACAAGACTTTTCACAAGTAGCAAATGAAAACATTTGCTATGCCAAAAAAATAGGTAAGCTAAGGGGAAAAGTCGACGAAATAAGGCAAGAAATCTTAGGAATAGAAGGATTAACTGCCAGTAAATATTTTAGGTGCTTGACAAAAATATTACCATTCAAAAAAAGGGATCATGGAGGGGGAGACCGTGTCAATATTTTACTGAATTATGGTTATGGAATCCTCTACAACGAAGTAGAAAAAGCCTGCATTCTTGCTGG
Organism: Candidatus Iainarchaeum sp.; assembly: GCA_017608575.1. Classification (GTDB taxonomy): domain Archaea; phylum Iainarchaeota; class Iainarchaeia; order Iainarchaeales; family DTGL01; genus JAFCFP01. The sequence goes on from JAFCFP010000035.1 coordinate 987, forward strand.
ATTAGACCCTTACTTTGGGTTCCTACACACAGATCGT
>JAFCFP010000035.1:1058-11392 GCA_017608575.1 Candidatus Iainarchaeum sp.
TGATCGAAGAATTTAGACCAATTATCGTGGATAGGGCTATAATAACATTATTTGTACAAAAACAGGTTAGCAAAAAATTTTTTGAAAAAGACAATGTGACAAAAAATCTTGTTCTAACAAAGCAGGGAAGAGAAAAAACCATTTCTGCTGTAATGGGGCGCCTCTACAAAAAGACAAAATTCAAAGGCAAGAAAACCACCTTCCAGAATATTATACTAATGCAAGCTAGGGATATCACAAACCAGTTGTTAGATAAAAACAAAAAATTTGAAGCCTTTATTTATAAGTGGTAAAATGATTTATTGGATTATTTATGATATAAGTGATAATAAAAAAAGACTAAAAGTTTCAGAACAATGTAAGAACCTTGGATTAAAGAGAATTCAAAAGAGTTCATTTATTGGAGTTATCTCAAGGAATAAAGCTGAAATGCTTGCTATAAAATGCAGAGAAATAATCGATAAAAATGATTGTGTTTTTTTGATCCCAACATGTAAAAACTGTTTCTCGAACAAAATAATTATTGGCGAATTTGAAAATGAAAAACTTAAAAATAAAGACTTCCTGATAGTTGACTAATGGACAAGGAAGGATACCTAACTATAAAAGATCTGATGAATTTTCATTATTGCAAAAGGTTAATCTATTTTGAGAATGTTTTGAAGATTCGACAAGCAACAACGATTAAAGAATTTAAAGGAAGAGAAGTACATTCGATTTTCTCAAAAAAATCAAAGAGAAACAAAATAATAAAGGAATTTCCAAAGCTTCAAAAAGACTATAATAAAAGCCTTTGTTCTAAAGAATTGAACTTTAGGACAGTTTTGGACTGTTTAATGATTGACAAGGAAAAAAACGAAGCTTTCCCATTGGAATATAAGAACACTAAAAAACCGGCAAAAATTTATTGGACTTTAAAGATTCAGATGTTTGCAGAAAGCCTACTTATAAGAGAAGTATTAGGATGCGTAGTTCCCTATGCGTTCATAAAATTTAAACAATCAAACGAACTGGTCAAAATACAGATAAACAAAAACTGTCTAAAAGCAGTAAAAGAAACAATCAAAGGCATAGACAAAATTATTAAAACAGAACTCTTGCCCACACCAACAAAATTTGAGAAAAGATGCAAAGACTGTTGCTATTGGAAAATATGCCAAAGAATATAACGCCTAACAGTCAGAAGACCTAAAAGAAAAGGTAAGCCTCGCTTGTTTTCACTCTAAAAACCTATAGGGAAACGCAGCAATTGATTCAGAACATCAATGAAATTCACAGGCGAAGACTGAATAGAACAAGAAAGCAAAGAAAAAGAGTGTTTTAAGATTTATTTTAAATAGTTTACTGTTGTGTTTCTTTTATGATTGCAAAAAAAGTTTTATTGAATGAACTGGGAAAAGAACAGAAAAAAAAGGGCTTTGTTTCCAAGAAAAAACTGAAAGAAATCGCCAAAAATGTTTGCTTGCCGGAAAGCGAGGTTTTTTCCGCTGCAACTTTTTATTCCTTTTTGTCATTGGAAAAAAGAGCAAAGCACATAATCCAGGTTTGCAATTGTCCTTCCTCTCACTTGCATGGCTCTGATCGAATAATGAAATACTTGGAAAAAAAACTAAAAGTAAAAGCAGGCCATGCAACAAAAAACAAATTGTTTTTTTTAAGTGAAACTTCTTGTGTTGGATTGTGTGATAAAGCACCAGCAATAATTATTGACGGAAAGCCATATGTTAAAGTAAATGAAAAAAAAATTGACAAAATTTTGAGGAAACTTAAATGAAAGAAGAAAGCCTTCTCTTCAAATCAAACCTTTCCGGACTAAAAGCGGCACTTTCAAAAAATCCTTCCAGTGTAATAAAAATTGTTAAAAAATCAGGGTTAAGAGGAAGAGGTGGTGCTGGTTTTCCCACTGGCTTAAAATGGGAACTTTGCGCCAAAGCAAAAGGCGAACACTTAGTATTATGCAATGCTGATGAAGGAGAACCGGGAACTTTTAAAGACAAACTCATAATTACAAAAGCTGCATTGAACTTAATTGAGGGAATAATTATTGCATGCCATGCAATAAAAGCAAAAAATGCCCTCATTTACTTGCGTGGAGAATACTCTTATCTTATTCCGACGCTTAAAAAAGCAATAAGGAAAACAGAGCCATTTCTTAAAAAGAAAAAAATAAGCATTGGAATAATCCTGGGACAAGGCGCTTACATTTGCGGCGATGAAACAGCAATACTTAATTCAATTGAAGGAAAAAGACCCGAACCAAGAAAAAAACCACCTTATCCTGCAATTCATGGATTGTACGGAAAGCCAACCCTTATCAACAACGTGGAAACCCTTGCAATGATTCCACTTATTTTCTTAAAAAAATTCGATGCCACCAAAAGGCTTTGTTCTTTTTCAGGTGACTTGAAGAATGCTGGAGTTTTTGAAATAAGGGAAGGAAAGCAAATAGGAAAATTGGTTGAAAAAGCTGAACCAATTGGAATTCCAAAAGCATTATGCTTTGGTGCTTCCGGTGGAATAATTCCATATGATCCATGCATGCCTTTAACGGAAAAAAACATAAGGGACAGAGGCGCATGGCTTGGAGCCTGTTCCATTATAGTAATAAATCATGCTCACTCAATTGTTGAATTGTGCGAGAGCATTCAAAAATTTTTTGTTCATGAATCATGTGGTTATTGCGCGCCTTGTCGTGAAGGAAATGAAAGAATTTTGGAAATACTGAAAAGGATTTCTCACAGCGAGGGCACAATGCATGACTTGAAAGAACTGGAAGAATTGTGCGATTTTGTTTCAAAGGCTTCATTTTGTGCTTTGGGCAAGAGCGCGCCATTGCATGTTATTACTGCACTGAGGCATTTTAAAGAGGAGTTCGTGAGAAGATGCAGATAATAATCAACGAAAGATATTATGATTTTAAAAAAGGGGAAACAATTCTCCAAATAGCAAAAAGGCACGGCATTGAAATTCCCACGCTTTGCTATCATTCAATGCTTAAACCGGAGGGAAGGTGCAGGGTTTGCCTGGTTAGCGCTAATGGAAAAATTGTAACTTCTTGTGACACATTAGCAGAAAAAGGAATGCATGTTGTAACCAATTCAAAAAAACTCCAAAAAATGAGAAAAAAAGCTGTTGACTTAATTGCTTCCAGTGTTGAACCCCAAACATTAAAAGAAGACAATGAATTAACGCGCGTAATGAAAAAAGTTGGATTGAAAAAGCCAAGCTACAGGCACCACAAAATATTGAAAAGCGACAAGTCAAGCAATGCTATATGGCGTAATAACAACAAATGCATTGCTTGTGGCAGATGCGTTCAGTTTTGTGAAAAAATTCAAAGCGTTAACGCAATAACTTTTTCTGGCAGGGGAAACCGAATGGTGGTTGAAGGAGTTGGCGGCGAAGAATTAGCCAGCACTAGTTGTGTTTCCTGTGGGCAATGCTCTTTGGTTTGCCCTACAAACGCAATAACAGAAGCAAAAAGCATTGCAAGAATGGAGAGAATGCTGCGAAATAAAAAAAAGCTAAAAATAGTGCAAATTGCTCCATCTGTAAGGGTTTCAATTGGAGAAAGCTTTGGATTAAAGGCGGGAGAAATTGTCACTGGCAAAATCGTTTCAGCATTGCACAAATTGGGCTTTGATGTTGTGTTTGATACCAATTTTTCCGCTGATTTAACTATCATGGAAGAGGCAACAGAATTCGTTGAACGCATTAAGGAAAAAAGACTGCCATTGTTTACAAGTTGTTGCCCTGCATGGATTGATTTTTGCTGTGAGTTTTTCCCTGAATTTGTAAAAAATCTTTCCACCACAAAAAGCCCCCAGCAAATGATGGGTGCAATGATTAAAACTTATTATGCAAAAAAACGCAACATTAATGCAAAAAATATTGTAAGCGTTTCAATAATGCCTTGCACTGCAAAAAAAAAGGAAGCCTCTTTGAAAGAAATGCGTTCTTCTAATGCAGGAAAGCAGGATATTGATTTGGTGTTGACTACAAGGGAACTCGCTGAACTGCTTAAAAGAAAAAAAATTGACTTGAAAAAAATGAAGCCAATGAAATTCAATGACCCATTGGGTGAAAGCAGTGGCGCTGGCTCCATTTTTGGTGCCAGTGGAGGTGTAATGGAAGCAGCCCTTCGCACGGCTTATTTTTTGCTTGAAGGAAAAGAATTGAAGAATGCTGACATTAAGCAATTGCGAGGAGAACGGGGAATAAAAGAATTCAAAATAAAAATTCGTGGAAAAAAAATCAGAACAGCGGTAGCTCACGGATTGAGCAATGCCCGCTTGTTGCTGGAGAGAATACGCTCAGGGGAAAAATTTGACTTTGTGGAAGTAATGGCTTGCCCTGGCGGTTGCATTGGAGGCGGTGGCCAGCCAAAACCAAGCGATTGGAGTGTTTTAAAAGCAAGAATTCAAGCAATTTATGAAATTGACAAAAGAAAAAAAATAAGAAAGAGCCATAAAAATCCTTCAATTAAAAAAGTGTACTCTGAGTTCTTGAAAGAGCCTGCTTCAGAGAAAGCACGGAAATTATTGCACAGGCATTATCCATTAAAGGGAAAAACAATTTAGCATTGGAATAAAAAGGAACTCCTCTAAGAAGTAAGGTTTTTTAATTGGCAATACATATTTATAGCATGCTTGCAAAAAGGGTGTTGCTTGTTTTATTCCTTCTTCTCCTTTTTGCCACTGCAGTGGATGCAAAATTTTATTCCTTGGAAAAAGCCGAGGTTTACTATAAAATTGAACCAGATGGATTAATAAGAGCAGAGGAAAAAATAACATTCGATTTTTATGGTGCTTTTACTTATGCTTATAGGGATTTTCCCAGAGGGCAATGGAAATACAGTGAAATAAATGTTTATGATGTTTCAAAAGGAAAAGAGGAAAAACTCAAAATAAGCCAATCTGTTCATGGCTCTGATTTGAGGGTTTTATGGTCCTACAATGCTTTCAATGAAAAGAAAACATTCAAAATCACTTACACTGTATCAGGAGCTGTCAAAGCATACAATGATGTTGCAGAGTTTTACTGGAAAGTGTGGGGTTCTGGTTGGAAAAAACCATTAAAAGAAATAATTGGCTACATAGAACTTCCATCCCCAGTGGAAGACCCAAAAGAGGTTTATTCATGGGGACACCCTGCAATCAATGGAAAAATTGGATTGCTTGAAAACAAAAAACTTATATTTCAAGCATTCAACATTCCAGCAGAGCAATGGGTGGAAATACGAATGACTTTTCCGCGTTCACTGTTGAAAAGCACGGAGAACGCAGTACCAATAAACTCCAATGGCTTGCCCCTGATTAAAATGCAAGAAATGTTCAGTTTTATTTTAAACCCTTTTTTTGTAGCAATTTTTGTGTTTTTTGCAGAAATAATTCTCTTTGTAACTTGCTGGTTTTTTTGGGGAAGGGAACCAAAACCAAACATTCCGAAAATATATGAAAGGGACATTCCATTTGATTACAGTCCCGCAGTAGTGGATGCACTTATCAACCAGTGGACAAGAAAACCAACAGTGAAAAGCGTTTCCGCTGAATTGTTAGACCTGTGCTTGAAGAAAAAAATAAAACTTGAAAAAATTGAGAAAAAAAAGGGCTTTTTTGGAAAAGAAGAATACAAGATTCATATTCTGGATGCCAGTGGCTCAGGGCTTCCCAAAAGCGAAAAAACCCTTTTAAAACTGTTGGTGAGAGCCGCTTCATTCAAATTTGAGGGAATTATTCTCCAAAAAAAGGTAAAGGATTCAACACCTAACGAGGTAACATTGCAAGAGCTATCTAAATTCCTTAAAAGCGACCGCTTGAGAACTAAAGCGATTTTCAATTTGTGGCGAATGCACGTAAAGAGTGAAGCCGAATCGCTTGGGTTTTTCTCCAAAAAAAACGCAATACTCCCATTTATTCTGGGAAACGCTGTAATCCTTGTATTTGTGTTACTGTTTTCCATTACCCAGCCGAAAAATACCTTCGGGTTTTTCCTTTTTGAAGTTATTTTAACTGCAAGTTTGCTTAACATTTTTTTTCCAAACATTCTCCCAAACCGCTCTCTCACTGGTGCAGCACACTATAAGCGGTGGATGCTTTTGAAAAAATTCCTATCCGATTTCAGCAACCTAAAAAACGTTCCCCCTGAAGCAATTGTTTTATGGGAAAAATATTTGGTGTACTCAATTCCATTAGGGGTTGCCAAAAACGTACAAAAAGCAATGGATCACGTTTTCAGGGAATACAAAGGAGAATACAACTCGTCAATTTTTATGGCAAGAAACTATTCCCAGTTTTCAGCAAAAGGACTTGGTTCTGCTGTTAATTCCTTTACTGCTTCCTTTACCTCGTCGTTTTCTTCTGCTGCCACAACATCTGGATCTGGAGGCTTTGGCGGCGGCGGTGGAGGTGGAGGAGGAGGCGGTGGTGGTGGAGCTGGCTAAATCCAAAAAAAGCAGAAGGAAAAAATACTAAAACCCTTGTTGGACTGTTCTAATGATGTTTTTTGCGTGGTCGCTTATTCTTTCAATGTTTGCCACTGCTTGGAGGAATAATGCATCTGAGGTTTTTTTTGATTTTAAGTGAATTGATTCATATTTTTCCTGCAATGCATCGAGTTTTCTTTCGTTTTCAAGGACTTTTTTGAAAAATTTTTTATTGCCTGTTTTTATTGCTTTAACGCTTTCAGCATAGGCTTCAATTGCCAGGGAAAAGTATTCTTTTAATTGTGGTAATTCTTTTTTTGAAAGAACAATCTTCATTTCTTTCCTTTTGTGGGCTAATTCAAACAAATTGTTTGCATGATCAGCAACTCTTTCAATGTCAATTACGTGGTTTTTTAGTTTTGCCACTTCACGTTTGTCTTTTGCTGAAAGCCGGTATTTTTCCAAGCGTTTGAGGAAGAAGAATAATTTTTCTTTTATTTCGTCAACGGTTTCTTCTTTTTCAGGCAAGTGCTTTGCTGTTTTGAGGTCACCTTTTAAAAGCGCTGTTTTTGAAAGGGAAACCATTTTTAATGCAATGTTAGCCATTCTTTCAACTTCTTTTCTGCATTGCATAACAGCAATAGAGGGCACTGCAAGAAGGCTCTCGTTGACATATTTTAAGCCTGTTTCAAATTTTGGCTCTGAGCCTTTTATTGCTTTTTTTGAAATCATTACAAGCAATCCTGAAAGAGGAAGCATTATTGCTGTAACAATTATGTTGAATACTGAGTGGGCATTGGCTATTTGCCTTGTAAGCTGCGGGCTAGTCATTGCAATAAAGTCCGCGAAAATAAAAATGAAAGGCAGGAACAATAATACGCCTAAAATGTTAACCATTAGCTGAACGAAAGCCAAGCGCTTGCTTGAAAGCCTTGAACCAATTGAAGCAATTTGTGCTGTAATAGTTGTCCCAATGTTTGCACCAAAAATTAGGGAAATTGCAGCTGGCAGTGTTATTATGCCGGCTGAACCCATTGCAATAACTAACCCAGTGGTGGCAGAAGAGCTTTGAATTATGCCAGTGAAAATTGCTCCTGCTATAACTCCAAGCAATGGATGCACTGCAAAAGAGGAAAGCATTTTCTCAAAAAACGGCGCTTCTTTTAAAGGGGAAACACCTGAGGACATCGTTTCCATTCCCAGGAATATGAGACCAAAGCCAAAAATTATATCCCCAATGTTCTTGTATTTTTGGCTTTTTGCAAAAAAGGAAATAAAAAAACCAATTGCCATTATGGGAAAAAACAATAAACCTATTTTGAAGGCAATTATTTGGGCTGTAACTGTTGTGCCTATTTCCGCTCCAAGCATTACCCAAACTGCTTGTTGCAATTCAATCAATCCAGCGTTGAGGAATCCAATAAGCGTAACCATTGTCATTGAAGAGCTCTGAACTATTGCGGTTGTTAAAGCACCCACTCCGGCTGAACGAATTCTGTCCCTTGTGAGCTTTTCAATTAGTTTTTTTAGTTTTTCTCCGGCAACCCTTTTAAGTGCCTGTGAAAGAAACCTTAACCCAAAAAGAAAAACAGCCAAACCGCCAAAAATCTGGAAAAAAATAGAAACATAATCCATATTCTCTTTGGAACAACTTTGTTTAAAAAAGTATCTTTGTTTTTTGCGCACTTTTAGAATGCTTTGCTTTGCGCTAACTCGCTTTTAGTGCGTAATGATTTTAAAACATAAGCGAGTAATTTTATTGTATGAGCGCTCTTGAGTCCCTTGCAAGGCAGGTGAAAAGAAGCCGGGTTGTTCCAAAGCAGATTGTTTACAAGAAGCAAAAACCCAGGTTTATTGATGCAACCGAGCGCGTAATGGAATTAAAACAGGAAAAACAACAACAAAGCGGTGAGTGGAAAAAATGCAGGCATTTAAAGACAGTGGGAAACCAGTTTGGCTGCGGGAAATTCATGAGCCTTTGTTCCAAGGAAAAATGCGATGCAAGGTTTATGGAAATAGTGGAAAACTGAATTACTAATTGTTTTTTGCTTTTTTTTCGTTTTTTTGTTCAAGCATTGATAGTTCTTCCTGCAGGAGTTTTATTTCTTCATTTAATTCCTGAATTTCTTCGTGTTGTGGCTGGTTTAATATTGCACTTTTTATTTCAAGCAATTGGCGTTGGATTATTTTTATTTCTTTTTCAGCACGCCTGTTAACATAGTAATCCTGTTGTGCTCTTTTTCTGTCAATTTCCATTTCCCTGTTCTGGCTCATTAGGATTACTGGCGCTTGCACTGCAGCCAAACAGGAGAGCATTAAATTTAGCAGAATAAAAGGGTATGGATCCCATTTGAAGAAAAAAACCATGTAAGTGTTTAAAGCCATCCACACAAAGAGAAAAGCCATTAAAGCAAAAATGAAAGTCCACGAACCAGCCCATTTTGTCAGAGAATCCGCTGCTTTTTGGCCCAGAGTGCGAGTGTCTTTTGCTTTCATGAAAAAAGTACACTTACGGCTTTAAAAAACTTTTCGGTGCATGGAAAAACAACAAAAGCAATGCGATCTATTAAAAAAAGTTGGTTGCAGCATTTTTTTATGGATCCAAAGTTTTTGGCAATAATGGCTGCCTTCGCTGTTGTGGTTTTGTCTTTTGAGATTAAGAGAAAAAAAGCAACCGCTTTTAGGCTTGTTGTTGTACCAGCAATTGCTTTTATTGTCACACTGGCATGGATTAAAGAAGAATTTTTTTCCTCAATTGAGACAACAGTGTTTCTTTCAATTGTTTTTGGCATTGGCTTGTATTTTGGAATTGCCCGCGGAAAATTAAAAAAAATGGAAAGGGATAAAAGCGGGGAAATAGTAGTGCAGGGAACACTGCTTTATGTTGCATTCTGGTTTTTTGTTTTTGTGCTAAAAATCAGCACATTGAATCTTTTGAGCAGGAGTCTTTCTGTTTCATCCAGCTTGCTTGTAAGCCTGTTACTGCTTTTTGCAATTGGCTCGCTTGTGGGAATGAATTATGAATTGTTGAAAAAATACTTTGCAACAAAAAAGGAAGCAGTTTTGCCTTCAGGCAAAGAAGGCAATGAGAGCCCTTGAACCGTTTCTTTTTAAATTTTCCCTTTCAAATCATTACAATTGGTTTAAAGGGGGGAGGTTTTTGAGAAAGAAAGTAATAATTATGGGAGCTGCTGGAAGGGATTTTCACAATTTTAACACTTTTTTTCGAAACAATGAAGAGTTTGAAGTTGTTGCTTTTACTGCAACACAGATTCCATACATTGAAGGCAGGCTTTACCCGCCTGAACTGGCAGGCAGCCTGTATCCAAAAGGCATTCCAATCGAACCAGAGGAAAAACTGGAAGAATTAATAAAAGAAAACAATGTTGAAATCGTTGTTTTTGCTTATTCGGATGTTACCAACAATTATTTAATGCAAAAAAGCGCACTGGTTAATGCAGCAGGCGCTGATTTCTGGCTTTTGGGGGCAAAGCACACTATGATTAAATCAAAAAAGCCCCTTATTGCAGTTTGCGCTGTTCGCACTGGCTGTGGAAAAAGCCAGACAACGCGCAGGATCTGCGAGATATTGAAGGAAATGGGAAAAAAGGTTGCAGTTATAAGGCATCCTATGCCGTATGGTGGTTTGCGAGAACAAGTGGTGCAAAAATTTGAAACACTTGAAGACCTGCAAAGGCATAAGTGCACTATTGAAGAAATGGAGGAATATGAACCACATATTAAGCGTGGCAATGTTTTGTTCGCAGGCGTTGACTACGGAAAAATTCTTTCAGAGGCTGAAAAATCAGCGGATGTAATTGTGTGGGATGGTGGCAACAATGATTATTCATTCTACCACGCTGATTTATACATAACCGTTGTTGATCCCCACCGCGCAGGACATGAAGAA
>JAFCFP010000036.1 GCA_017608575.1 Candidatus Iainarchaeum sp.
ATTCAATCTCTTTAATTCTTTCATTGGGAAAAAGCTGGCCAGTGCGGTCAAATTCAGTGCTGTGAATCGTTACAACCAATGGCTTTTCTTTTAATGCTTTCAGTGTTATTCCCGCTGGAAAAGTCATCCAGTCATGGCAGTGAATAACATCACATTCAACCTTCAATCCAATTTCAACAGCCTTTCTGTTAAAGTCTTCAACCCTTTCAAACAAATCCCAATGGCTTTCCCTGCTTAGTGAAAACTGTTGTTTGCTACTGCAATAAGCAGAAAACATTGATTTTGTGATAGCAGCATTTCTTGCCTGGATTATATTCACAAATTCTTCCTTTATTTCTCTGCCGGTGTAAGGCATTATAAAAACAGTTTTTGCTCCAAGCCTCTTTAGTGCTCTGGTAAAAGCATACAAGTATGTTCCAAGGCCACCGGATTTAAATGGTGGAAACTCCCAGCCAAGCATTAGAATCTTCATTCAAAACAATCCCGGTTTTTAGAATACAGGGTACAAAAAAGGAATGCATTGAAAGTATTAAAAAAGAATGCAAATTTCACTAAAAAATGAAATTGGTTATTTTTTTTCCTGAGCCTTTTTTAATGCAATTAATCCAGGCAAATTGTTTCCAGCCAAAAACTTGAGAAGAGCCTTTCCAGCAAGGCTCACATGGCCAAATTCCTTCATTTTAAAGCCAAGTCTTACAAGTGCAGTAACAGTATCACCGCCGCCTAGCAAAGTAAAAGCCCTGCAGTGGCATAAAAATGAGAGAATCTTTCTTGTTCCAAAGGCAAACTGGTATTTTTCGGTTACACCAAAAGAGCCATTGAAGATTACAATGTCTGCCTTGTTTATAAATCTCTTATAGTTTTCAACAGTTATTTCTCCAACATCAAAAATGTCCTCGTCAACTGGCAGTTCAGCAAGAGAAATTTCAACCCTTTTCCCGTACCTTCGAACAGCCAAATCAGATGGAAAACAGATTTTGTCAGGGTATTTTTCCAACAACTCTTTCACTTTTGGCAGGCTGTCCATTATTCCTTTTTCTTTTAAATATTGCTCTTTGTATCCAAGCCTTGAGCCTTTTGCAATTATTGCCAGTTCACCTAGGCAGCCACCCAACAACACTCTTGACACCTTCTCTGATTCAAGCATTTTTTCCGCTACACTCAGTGAATCAACAGGCTTTATTCCGCCGAGTATTAAAACAGTTGAATCCTTTACTTCATTTATTTTTTTCATTGCGCTTAATTCGTTTTTGAGCACTGGCCCAGCATAACTTGGAAGCAGTGGAGTGAACCCCACAACAGTTGCATGTGATCTGTGAGCAACACTCAATGCATCAAGAACAAATATATCCCCAACAGCAGCCATTTCTTTTATTACTGGGTTTTTTGCATGTTCTTCTGGTGGAAGGTTTTCATTTTCAAATTCAAGAAATCGCGTGTTCTCCATTAAAATTGCTTCCCCTTCTTTCAGCTTTTTTATTGCAGAAATATAATCCTCGTTCCATTTAAACAGGGGAATTTCTTTTTCAATAATAGTGGAAAGGGACTTTCTGTGACTGCTTAAATCAATAAAATCATCACGCCCCTTTCTTCCCTGATGGCTCAGTATTACGACTTTTGCACCGCGTTCCATTAGCTTTCTTATTGTTTCTGCGTGTTCCAATATCTTGGGACCTTTTACTATTTTGCCGCCTTTTACCGTGCTGTTAATATCCACTCTGAGAATTACTGTTTTGCCTCTTACTTCGACATCTTTAATTGATTTGAGAGCATAGGGCATTTTTTTCACAGCTTTGAAATTAATTCAACCAAGTCAGCCAGCCGGCAACTATAACCAAATTCGTTGTCATACCAGCCAAGCACTTTAACAAGGTTGCCTGAAGTCATTGTTTTCCTTGAATCAAAAACACAGGAATGTGCATTTCCAATAATGTCAGTGCTGACGAGTTCATCATCGGAATATTCAAGTATTCCTTTAAGGTTTGAATTTGCAGCCTCTTTAAAGGCAGCATTCACTTCCTCAACGCTTGTGTTTTTGGTGATTTCCGCAACCAGGTCAGTGATTGAGCCATCTGGAACAGGCACTCGCAGAGCAATACCGTCAAGTTTTCCTTCAAGTGCAGGAATTACCTTTGTCACCGCTTTGGCTGCACCAGTGGTTGTTGGAACAATGTTTATTGATGCAGCGCGAGCCCTCCGCCAGTCTTTATGCGGTGCATCAACAATCCTTTGATCTGCTGTATAAGCATGAACTGTGCTCATAAAACCGCGTTTTATTTCAAATGAGTCATTTAACACTTTAACCATTGGAGCCAGGCAATTGGTAGTGCAAGAAGCATTGCTTATAATTCTGTCCTCTGCAGTGAGCGTGTTTTCATTCACTCCAAGCACTATTTGTTTTATGCCATCTGATTTGGGCGGGGCACTCAAAATAACGCGTTCTGCCCCTGCTTTCAAATGCCTTTCAACGTCTTCCTTTTTTCTGAAAACACCGGTGCTTTCAATCACCACATCAATACCCAATTCCTTCCATGGTAGTTTTTCAGGTTCTCTTTCCTTAAATGTAACAATTTCTTTGCCGTCAATTAGTATTTTGTCCTGCTGGGCTGTTATTTCAAATGGGGCTTTTCCGTGCACTGAATCAAATTTGAAAAGATGAACGAGCATTTCAGTATCAGCCAAATCATTCACTGCAACAACATCCAAGCCTTTTTCAATTGCTGCCCTTAAAAAAAGCCTGCCAATTCTACCAAAACCATTTATTGCAACTCTTGCCATAAAGCTTCCTTCTAAAAACCACACTCAAACTTCATTGGAGGGAGAAAAATATTAGGAAGGCAAAATATAAAAGAATTGCTTTTTTTAGGCAATCGCCGTATTTAGAAATCCACATTGAGCGAAGGATTTGCTGTTTTGAGAAAAGAACGCATTGTTTCTTTTATTTCCCTTAATCCTTTTTCTGTTTTTGATTCCATTCTGAGAGAAATCGCTGCACTTGTATTGCTTGCTCGCACTAAAGCCCAACCTTGTTCAAACTCAATGCGTGCACCGTCTATTTCGATTACCCTGTGCAGTCCAGAAAAATAGTTTTTTGCCATTTCAACAATTCTCCATTTTTCTTTTTCTGAAACATTCAAGCGGATTTCAGGGGTTGAAAAATATTTTGGAATCTCTGAAACGAGTCCAGAAAGCCTTTTAGTGGTTTCTGAAACCAGTTCGCACAAGCGTGCGCCGGCAAAAAGCGCATCATCAAAGCCGAAATAATTATCCCTAAAAATCATGTGCCCTGACATTTCCCCAGCAAGCAGGGCGTTCTCTTCCTTCATCTTCTTTTTAATCAACGAATGCCCCGCCTTATACATAACAGGGATTCCGTGGTTTGCGCGAATTACATCAGCTACAGCCTGAGAGCATTTCACTTCAAAAATTATTTTTGCGCCGGGGTTCTCTTGCAGTACATGCCTTGAAAACAATGCAAGCAATGTGTCACCCCATAAAATGTTTCCCTTTTCATCAATTACTCCAAGGCGGTCCGCGTCTCCATCAAAAGCAATTCCAAGATCAGCATTGTTTGCTTTTACGCTTGAAGCCAGTGCTGAAAGGTTTTCTTTTTTTGCTGGGTCAGGGTGGTGGTTTGGAAAGCTTGAATCTAGTTTGCAGAACAATGGCAACACCTTACAGCCAATTCTTTCAAACAATTCAGTTGCCACAAGGGACGCTGTGCCATTGCCGCAGTCAATTGCTATCCTTAAAGGCCTTGAAAGCGTTATACGTGAAGCAATTGCATCAATATATTCTGAGAGAATATCTGCCTTTTGGAGTCTGCCGTTTCCAGAGATAAAATGCCCTGACTCAGCACGTTTTCTTAACTCTTGTATTTGTGGACCATAAAGGGTTGAAGCATCCTCGCTGTAACTCAGCTTGAATCCATTGAATTCCTTTGGCAAATGCGAGCCAGTGACCATTATTCCTCCTTTTTTCTTCAAATGAATTATTGAAAAATACAATGCAGGAATTGGCACAGTGCCAATAAATGTTACATTGCATCCAGTGGAAATAATTGCCTCAATCAATGTTTTTGTTATTGGCTCGCTTGATTGCCGGTTATCCATTCCAATTGCAATTTCATTGCAGTTTTTTTCAATTGCAATTGAACCAAACGCCTTTCCAATGCGTGAAACAGTTTCACTGTCAAGCTCCTGCAAGGCATTTCCCCTTATATCATATTCCCTGAATATTTCTGCTTTCAATCAATTCACCTTTTTTTGAATTTTTTCCTGTATTCTTTTGCTGCTTCCTCTGGCTTGACTGGATTGATAATGCAACCAGTCTGTTCTTCAAAACCACCTCTTGTTGAAATCCTTGGAAGAATGCGGAAATAGCAATGGAAATCGTTCCTGCTAACAGTTTCCTGCAAGAAGAAATTAAAAGAGGCATTCTTTTCCTTTAAAAGCAAAAGGCTTTTTTTGAGCACAAAAGCAAGATCAAACAATTCCTCTGGTTTTAATTCAGAGAGCCTTTTAATATGCCTTTTTGGCAACAGCATTACTTCAAAAGGCCACTTTGAAGCAAAAGGAGCAATTACTGCAATTGAATTGTTTTCAAAAATAAAGCGCTTTGTTTTCCGCTCCCTTTCGATTAGTTCACAATAAGGGCATTTTCCATTCTTGCTCAGCTGTTTGAATGCATTCAGTTCTTTTTTCTTTCTCTCTGAAACCTTGTTGAGAGCCAGAACCTGTGTGTGTGAATGCTCCAGTGAAGCTCCCGCTTTTTCGCCCCAGTTTTTGAAAAGATAAACATCCATTATATTCTTTGTTTTCCTTAAAGCCTCAATTCTGTTAATGTAAACCTCAAGCAATTCTTCAATTCTTTCAACAGTCAAATCACAGAGCATTTGACCATGCTTTGGGGTTTCAACTATTACCTCATGCCTTCCAAAAGCTGTTTTTGAATTGAAAAATTTTTGCACTGACTCTTTTATTGTGCCAGTGTAGGCAACAGCTTGAAATTTGTTTGGAAACACTCTAATGCGCCAGTTTTTGCCAGTAGGAACACGCAGTATTTCAGGCGGCGTTAAATGCTCATTGCCAGGGCAAAAAGGACAGCTGTGCCTTTTTTTTCTTTTCACTGGCCTATGCGTGTCAACAGGCCTCTTAAAGCGAGAGGTAGCAATAATAACCCATTCGTTTAGAAAATAATCCTTTCTCAACTCATACATTTTAATTTCCTCTTTTTGGCGAAACCAAAATATAAAAGGCGCTGTTGTTTATTTATTTTTTGGTTTGTTTTTGCTGCTGAGAAAGGAATTGGCTTTCTTTAAAACCCTTTTAGTGTTATCAAACGAAAGCCTTTTGAGCGCATCACTAAAAGAAAGCCATTGGAATTCAGTGTGTTCTGGTGAAAGCACTACGTCCATTAAGGGCGCTTCAGCGAGATAAAATGAAACGGTTTTATTCTCCACTTCTCCATTTTCCCTGAAAGAGTAAGAGATTCTTTCCCTGAATCCATCAATTAAGCGCACACTCAAAGCTGTTTCCTCTTTTATTTCCCTTAAGGCAGCCTGCTTTTCTTTTTCGCCTTCTTCAATGTGCCCTTTGGGAAAACCCCAGTGCCCTTTTGAATAATGAAGCAACAAAAACTTTTTTTCACCAGCATTCTTGCAAAAAACAACCGCGCCAGCGCTTCTAGCAAAACGCATTTTTATCACTCTACAAAAACTGCCTGTACTCAAAGTGGTTGAATTTATACAGCAACCTTTTTATTTTAACCCCTTTAAATGAATATTTTTTGAGTATGCCCGTGAGCTTTCCACTGAATTCCTCGAATGAATGCTCCTGTGATGCGTCCAAAAAATAGGCTTTCTCATTGTGTTCAATTAAAACAAATGCATGCGTTGAAAGATCCTCCATTTCGGCAAGTATGACGCTTGCTTGTTCGTCACCTAACGCGTGAAGCATTGAGCAAAGAAAAACAGCAATATCGCCATCATCTGCCACCCGGTAAGTCATTATTTCCCTTGGCTCCAACCAGTACACAAGATTAAAATCCACTTTTGCAAACTCAATCTCTTTTTTAACAAACTCAAAGGCCTTTTTTGCAACGCTGAGATAGTCTCTTTCAAATTCATAATTCTGTGGCTTCAATTCAGCGACAATTCCCTGGATTGTGAGATCATCTCCATTTACAAGACCTTTTATTTCACCAACAGTCTTTTTTCCCTGCTCGTTTATAAGCGGGGCGAACTTTTCCAACAATACACGGTAGAGTTTTAACTTTAATGCCTTTTCAGAGAATTCAAAGGATGAATGCATTTCAATTTTTTCCTTTAACTTGTTGAGTTCATCTTCTTTTTCCTTTAACTTTTTCTCAAGGTATGCTATTTTTTCTTCCAGCATTTTCTTTTCAGAAGCCGATTCAGTGGATTCACTCATATACATAATAGATTAAAAAAAGGATTAAAACTGCACGCTTTGGGGCTTTTTGCGTTTTAGGTTCAATCATTTAAGTTTTTTACTAGGAAAGGCACAGAACCCAACTCTTTGGGCATTGGATATTTAAATGTTCTTTTGGTGCATTGCCCATAATCAAAAACCAGTCTTTTAACTGCCAAAGGTTCAATTTTAAGTTCTAATTCAGAATAGCCTTCCTTTTCAAGTTTTACCTTTAGTCGTTCATAGTATTGCTTAACATTTTTATAGTTCATGGGCACCATTTGGACCATGTGGTCAATGTGCCCTGGGGAGATGACAGCGATTTTTTCACACCCGGCGCTTCTAGCGACTGCCTCCAAAAAAGCCATTAACCCCAGCTCCCAGTTGTGGTACCTTCTACTAAATGATTCTGGTAATCCAAAGAAAGCGTGGCTTTCCACTGTCCATACAACCATTACTGGTTTTCTTGAGCCCTTGAGTCGGTGGAACTTCACTGCCGCAAAACCCCTGCTTTTATTCAAGCCTAAGAACCCTTCAAAACCATTGCCTCTCACCGTTCTGTATATTAGGGGGTCTTCGCGTTTTTGCACAATTGGCATCACATCTATCCTTACAACTTCTCCCGGAAAATTGTTTTTTCTGGTCCATGGCTTTTGCAAATGCTCAAAACCAAGCAAAGGCGGCCCCAATTCAGCGACAAGCCTCACCCTATAACCCGAGGGCATAACCATTACACGGGAAACTGGGAAATGCTTCATGAGTTCTAAATTAAACCTGTCGAGATCTTTTGTTGCAGGATAACGACTTGCGGAAATAACGTTCCTTTTCGGTTTTTCCCTCAACGGACTGAACGAAAATCCTTTAAGGGCGGCTCTTGCGGATATTCTTGCTATTTTTGGAATTTTTCTTGGAACAACAGGCTTTCCCCCAGTTATTGCCCTAAGAGCATTCCTAAACCTTTGCTTGGCGTGTTCTGAAAGGACTGCCCTTCTTTGTTCTTCAGGCAAGTGTGCCAAAGCCTCGGACAACTTGACAGGTCTTGGTCGCTGTCTAGCCATATAAAAGGAATTCATAGAATAGTTAAATAACTTATCTCAAAAGGATTTAGCCCTGCATTGGCTTTTTTACAAAAATGCAAAAAATAAAAAGAGAAAACGTGTTATATATGTTGATTTTAAATGGTGGGTAAAAAAAAGACAAAAAGAAAACATTCAAAGACTAAAAAAATTAAAAGAAAAAAGCTTTCGCTGGTTCTTAGAAAACTTGTTGAACAAGCATTCAATGGAGAATTCAAAGAGGAAAAAATAGAAGATATTGAAAGGCTCGCCCTAATGCTAATGAAAAGATTCAACATCAGCGAACAGGATATCCAAAAGCAATTGAAAAAAAGCAAGAGAAAAGAGCCCCTGGAATTAATTGAACTTGAAAGAAAAATAAAAAAAGAACTCCTTTACGCGCCATTAACTATTCTCCAAGGAGTGCCTTCTTTTGAGAGAGACCGAGAAAGAGCACTCGACTTAGTTGTTGAGGTAAGAATGCACAGAATCAAGTTTGAAGAACACTCTGTTTAAATTTTTCTTTAAGTGCTTTGGCAGCTGGCTTGGGAACAAAGCATGAAACGTTCCCACCAAGCGAAGCAACCTCTCTCACGATGCTTGAACTCACATAATAATACTTTTCACTTGTCATTACAAAAAATGTATCAATGTCTTTTGAGAGCTTTCTGTTGACTGAAGCCTGTTGGAATTCAAATTCAAAATCGGACATTTCGCGCAAGCCGCGTAGAATTATTGAAACGCGTTTCTTTTTCAAGTATTCAACCAAGAGCCCTGAGAATGATTCAATTTCAACAAATGGCATTTTTTCAGTGCTTTTTTTCAATATTTCAATCCTTTCCTTCAAAGAAAAAAGCGGCTTTTTGCCGGGATTGGTTGTAACAGCAACAATTATTTTATCAAAAACCCTTGAAGCGCGCTTTAATACATCCAAGTGTCCAAGTGTAACAGGGTCAAATGTGCCGGGATAGACCGCTATTTTTTCACTCATTCATTCCACGCAACCATTCAATCATTCTGTCAATTTCCTTTTCCAGTGAACCAATGGAAGAGCAGTTATTCACTACAAAGTCAGCTTTTTGTTTTTTTTCCTCAATTGGTTTCTGGCACTTAATCCTTTTAATTATTTCATTATGGGAAAAACCCATTTTTTTCAGTCTTTCTTTTTGCAGTTCCTCAGGGCAGTAAACAACAACCACTGCGTTGAATTTTGTTTTTGGCTTTGATTCGAAGAACACAGGAACTTCAATGAACACAATTCCGGCATTTCTTTTTTTTAAAACCGCAAGCATTCTTTCAATCTTTTTTTCAACAATTGGGTGAATAATTGATTCAAGCAGTTTCATTTTGTGTCTTGAAGAAAAGGCTTTTTTGGCAATTTCCTTTTTGTTGCTTGAACCAAACACTTTTGCAATTTTTTTGACTGCATTGTGCTGTGCATAAATCCCTGAAACAATTTTGTCGGAATCAATTACGTTGTATCCTTTCCTTTTTAAAATCTTCAGAGCAGTGCTTTTGCCAGAAGCAATTCCACCGGTTACAGCAATAACAAGCATTTATTTAAAGTAATGCAAAAAATAATAAAAGGAAGCAGGCAAGCGGTTATTATTTCCGCCCAGAAAACAGGTTTGAAATGCATCTTTTTTAAATTGTTGTGGTTTGAAAAGCAAAAAGCATATGAATTTTATTCTTTGGGCAATAAATTTAAACGGTGTAAGGTAGGCTTGCGTTGGTCTTTGATCATCGCAGAATTCTTCGGAATTCTTCAAGTTTACCTTACACCACTTTTTTTTGCAATTTTAATTAATCCTAATTTTTTGCACTTTGGCTGAATTGGAATTATTGGAATTACTTTTTGACTGACTTTTTGGCTGGAATTTTTATTGAAACCCTTTTTTGGAGTATGCCGCTTAAAAGGTTTTCAAGCTGCTTTTTTGTTGAAGCAATGGATTGCTCCAATTCGGCAAGCCTTTTTCCATTGCTTCCAAGCAATTCCCTTAATTCTCTTTCCTTTAATCTTGCCTCGCTTAACTCTTTTTCCTTTTGCTCTATTTCGCTTTTTACTTTTATTGATTTTTTTCTTTCTTCGAGTTTCAGTAATTCTTTTTCGAGCTCGTTTTCTTTCCAGAAAAAATTTTCAGTGAAATTGAATTCTTCAAGTTCCTTTATGAGTTTTGTTTTTTTGGAGAGGTCCTTTTCCTTTAAGTGCATTTCATTGCTTTCAATCGCTTTTTCGAGTTCGCTTAAAAGGAGCTTGAATCTTTCCCCTTTTGGATCCTTTTTAAGTGCACTAAATGGCTCTTCGAGGAATTCACGCAGTGTTTCTTTGCCGTTAGCGTTAAGGAAGTAACGCTTTGATTCAACCATTTTCTGGAGTCTTTTGAGCGGTTTTTCAATGCCGCCAACCAAGTCAGTGAATTTTTCCTTCAAGCGCCCTTTTTCAACCATTATTTCTTCTTCTCTTTCAATAATTGAAGCCAATTCCCGGAATTCCTTTGATGACTGGGTTAACTTGATTGAATTAGTGATTCTTTCAATTTCCTTTTTCTGTGCTTCAAGTTTTTGCTCTGTTTCTTTAAGGCTTTCCTCGGCGGATTTTTTCCTTTCAATTAGCTCTTGCAGTACCTTTGTTTCATGCTTTATTTTTTCAACTGAAAGAAGTGCTTTGTTTTCAGAGATTGTTTTTTTGAGCTCTGAAAGTATTTTTTCAATGCTGCTCACAACTTGGCCAAGGTTTTTGATTCTTTCTTTTAGCACAATGCCAGTATATGCGATGTTCTTTCCAAAAGAAGAAATCTCTTTTTTCAGGAGTGATTCA